>DATMTF010000001.1:0-7180 GCA_035565015.1 Asticcacaulis sp.
ATATCGCCTATGCGCGCAAATCCGAAGCGGGCGAAATCGCTGTGCTGCGCGCTAAGGCGATTCACAGCGCGATCAATGCCTGCGTGGAGGCCTTCAAGGCCCATTACGCCGAGCTGATGGACGGGACGTTCAGCGGTTCGCTGATCGAATCCTCGTCCAAGGCCGCCGAGTTCGCCGCCATCAAGGCGCTGGCCAAGGCGCGCATCTTCAAGGCGCCGCGCAAGACCGAGCTGGAAGTCTTTGGCCGCAATGTGATTTATCGCGTTCTCGACGGTCTGATTCCGCTCGTTGACGATCTGGCGGTCAAGGGCTGGGACGCGGACCGCCTGTCGGGCTATCATCAGCAACTGGCGCGGGCGGTCAATCTCGATTTCGACGGGGTGGCGACGCCCTATGACGCGCTGCACGCCCTGACCGATTTCGTTTCCGGCATGACCGATCGCTACGCGGTCAAGACCGCCGAAATGCTGTACAGCCGATAGGAGGATCATGACCACTTTCAGCAGACTTCGCGACGCCAATCGGGCGCGGCAGGCGCAGTGGGACGCAGACGACCGGATCGGGCTGATCTACCGCGCCAACGAACTGGCGGGCGAGGTCGGCGAGGCGTGCAATGTCGCCAAGAAGATCGAGCGCGAGCGGCTGGGCATTGCGGGCGGGCGCGCCACCGTGGCGCAACTGGCCGAGGAACTGGCCGATGTGGTCATCTGCGCCGATCTGGTCGCGATGGGCGAGGGGGTCGACCTCGACGCCGCCGTCGCCGCCAAGTTCAACGCCACCTCGGACAAAATCGGCCTGCCGCAACGTCTGTCGACGGCGCCTTATCAGGCGCGCGTCGCTGACTGGATGCAGGCGTGTTTCGGCGCGAAGATCAGCGCCGATCTGACCGAGCGCTGCTACCGCTTTCTTGAGGAGGCGGGCGAACTGTGTCAGGCGCTGGGTATGACCAGGGATCAGGCGCGCGCCATGATCGATTACACCTTCAGCCGCGAGGCGGGCGAGCCGCAGCAGGAGCTGGGCGGGGTGATGGTGACGTTGGCGGCCTTATGCAATGCGGCCGGGCTGGATATGGTTGCCGGGGGAGAGGCCGAACTGGCGCGCATCGATGCGCCGGAGGTCCGGGACGCCATCCGCGCCAAGCAGGCGAACAAACCGCTCAAAGGCGCGGAATGATAATGCTTATCGTCTATGCCGCGCGGTCTGCTTTTTGAGTTCGACGGCGAAGGCCGAGCGGGCGTCGGCGACGATCCTGCCCAGCAGCGACGGATCTAAGAAGGCCGATGTCTGACCGGCGCGAACGCGGGCTTCGCGGCCCAGCACGTCGGCGATGTCGGGATGGTTGGTCAGGACGATGTCGGCCTTCATCGCGCCGACGCGGTCGAAGCTGCGTTCATAATCGCGGACGATGCCGGGATAGGTTGTGTTGCCGATCAGAATATTGCCGCCGGTCGAAAGGCTGCACGGAAACACCACGTTCAGCACCCGGCCCGGCTCGATCACCTGTGTGGACCAGGTGGTGCAGCCTTTGGTATGGCCGGGCGTGAAGGTCGCCGTCATGCGCACGCCGCCCAGGGCGACGCTCTCGCCGTCCTTCAGCACATGGTCGACAGTCACCGGCGGGAAATGGCCGCGCGGATAGGTCGTCTCTCCGTCATGCGTCCCATGCTCCAGCGCCCAGCGATCGCCGGGTGAAGCGTAAAAGGCTGCGCCGGTATCGCGTTTAAGCCGGGCTATGCCGCCTGCGTGGTCGAAATGGGCGTGCGAGTTGAGAATGAGCTTAACGTCGCTGAGTTGAAAGCCGAGCATCCTGATATTGGCTTCGACGAGCGGCGCATTCTGCTCCAGCCCGACGTCAAGCAGGATCAGCCGTTTATCGGCGGCGATCAGATAGGCGGCGACGCCTTTCGTCCCGACATAATAGACATTGCCCGCAATACGGAACGGCGCGACGGGCGCCGACCAGTCCGGATCGGACTGCGCGCGGGCAGGCCCGGCGGCCAGCAGGGCAAGGACGCAGATAGCAATAACGGATTTCATGGCGGGCTCCTAAAAACATCTCTGTGGCCCTTGCATATCCGGTCATAAAGCCGCCGCGCAAACGAGAAGATTCGGGAGCTGTCATTAGAAAAATTTAGAACGGCATGACCTCGAACGTGCCGGCGTAGCTGTAGCGCGCGCCGGGTTCGACCGGGTGCGCACCGCCTTCGCCGGGTTTTCCGCCGTGTTCGCCTTCCGGCTCGCGCGGCGGGTAGCTGGCGCCGATCCAGTACATCTGGGCGATGGGCCAGGTGACGGTGAAGGCGCCATTGGCGTCGGTGGTCGCGTCGGTTTCCTTAAGGTCGCCGCGATAGCGTACGCCGCCCGGAATGATCTGCACCATCAGACCCTCCAGCGGCTTGCCGTCCATATAGGCGCGGAAAGACGCCGCTTCGCCCGCCGCATAGGCCGAAGGGTCGCTTAAGGGGATGATCTCCAGACCCTGACCGACGGGCTTAAGCGCGTCCGGCGTAGGCGCGTCGAGCGTCACCCAGGTTTCAAAGCGGCTGAGGACGTGCAGGGCGCGCACGTCCGTCGCGCCCGCCGGTATCTGGCTGGCCATGTCGACGGCGGCGCCGCGAAAGCGCTGCATCTCGCCGTTCAGCCTATAGCTGGCCATGACCGTGTCGCCCGGAACGGCGATGCGATAGGTTCCCGGCTGCGGCAGGGTCAGATCGAAAGACGAACGCTGCTTCGAAGTCGTGACGTCCTGCGGTTGGAGCTGAGACCCGTCCGGCGCGGTGATCGTCAGGCCGTCCAGCTTCAGCGCGAAGGCGTCGGTCTGGAACAGGTTATCCGACACCGAGCCGTCGATGCTTACGGTCGGGTTCTTGCCGGTAAGAAAGGATTGCGACGATAGTAGCCAACTGCGGTGCGCCTGCGCCGTCAGGGGCGGGGCGAGAAGACTCAGGGCCAGCAGGGACGGGAGGATGAGGCGTTTCATGGCAGTCTCCTAATAGAGGTCGCGGCGGTATCTGCCGCTGAGTAGGGCGGCGTCGGCCCAGGCGTCGCCCATCAGGGCGCGCAACGCCTTGTCCACGGCGCGGCCCATGGCGAGTCCGCCGCAGACCAGAACGGCGCCATCATGGATCAGGTGGTCGTAAACCCGCGCGCTTTCAGCCGCGAGAATATCCTGCACATAGGTCTTTTCGCCGTCGCCGGACTGGGAAAAGGCAAGGCTCAGGCGTGATAGCTTGCCTTGCGCAAGCCAGTTGCGCGCCTCATCAGGCAGGGCGGCGTCGCGGTGCGGATGGCGCTCGCCGTAGACCAGCCAGATGCTGCGATCGGGCGCGGCTAAGATGTGCGCGCGCAGCCCCGCCAGGCCGGAGCCGGCGCCGATCAGCAGTAGCGGGCCGTCGCCCGCGGGCGCGTGGAAATTCTTGTGACTTTTAAGGCGCAAGTGAAGCTTTCCGGCTTCCGGCGTATCGTGGAGCAACAGGCCAGACCCTTTACCCGGCAGGCCATCCGGGCCTGTGACCTCGCGCACATAGAGTTCGATATGCCCCTCATCAGGCAGGCTGGCGACGGAATAATCGCGGCGGTGGCCGTCGGATGTCTCAAGCTCGACCAGATCTCCGGCTTGCCAATTGCAAGCAATGTGCGGCGTCAGGCGCAGGCGATAGAGCGGATGCGGGCTGTCCGGATTGAGGCGCGTGCGCTCCGTCAGGGTCCACAGGGGCGCGGGCGCGTCTGACGGCGCCGCCCCTCCGCCGAGACTGTCGATCAGCGCCTCCCAGTGCGAAAGCGTCGCCGCGTCGAGATCGTCGGCGGTCAAGCAGGGCGCCAGCGGCGCTGCGCCGCAAGCCTCCAGCGCGCCGTGAAGGCGCAGGCCAAAGGCGCAAAAGGCGGGATATGCGCGGTCGCCAAGAGCGAGGACGGCGTAACTCTGTCGGCTGAGGTCCGGCCTTGCCGCCAACAGCTTCTCAAAGGCGCGGCCTTCGTCGGGCGCATCGCCTTCGCCGGTGGTCGAGGCGACGATGAGCAGGGTGCGCGCGCCTTGCAGAGCGGTTGCGTCTATATCGGCCAGCGAGGCGATCCGGGCGTCGACGCCGCCTGCGATCAGGCGGGCATGGGCGCGGCGGGCGATATCTTCGGCCTGACCGGTCTGAGAGGCGTAGAGGATGCGGATGGCGCAAACTTCGGCCTGACGGCGCGACGGCGGCTTCAGCCGCTCCCAGCTTAACCAGACAAAGGCCAGCAGAGAGGCGCCCGACCAGACAAGCCGCACCGGATCATGCGTGAGGTCGATCATCCGGCCCAATCCTCCAGACGCGGGCTGAGAACCGCGCGGATCGCATCGCCGTCGCGCACCTGCAGCAGGCAGGGCAGGTCGTGTTCGGCGGCGAAGGTCAGGGCGCGCGTTTCGCCCATGACGATCAGAGCGGTGGCCAAAGCGTCGGCGCGCCAGCAGGCGCGGTCGAATACCGTCGCCGAGGTGATGTCCGAGGTTGTGGGCGCGCCGGTTTCAGCGTCGAGGATGTGCGAATAGAGGCGGCCTGCGTGGACGAAGGCGCGGCGTCCGTCGCCGGAGGTCGCCGCCGCCCAGCCGCACAGAGCGATGCGCGCATCCGTATGCTCGATCCCGACCCACCACGGCTGGCCGTCCGGCTGGACTCCCCAGCCTTTCAATTCGCCGCCGATCTCGACCAGAGCCGCCGTCACGCCCGGTTCGGCGCGGCAGAGATCTGAAAGCGCATCGACCGCGAAGCCCTTGGCGACGCCGCACAGGTCCAGTTGCGCGCCTTCGGGCCGGATCAGGCCGCCGGTCTGCGGACGCAGGGCGCGCCAGCCGCCGCGCGGCAGGGCGGCGATGTCCGCGGCGGCGGGCAGGCCCTCCGGTACGGCGCGCGCGCCGAAACCCCACAGTTCGACGGCGGGCAGGAGGCAGGGATCGAAGGCGCCGTCCGTCAGCGCGGCGATCTCCAGCGCGCCCTGCAAGACCTGCAGCGTCAGGGCGGGCAGAGGAACGACATCGCCTGCCGCCGCCCGGTTGAAGCGCGTCAGGTCGGACTCCTCGCGATAGGGACTCATCTCAGCGTCGATGCGCGCCAGCTTCGTCGCGCACGCCCCCCGCAGCCGGTCGGGCCCCGCAAAGCGCGCCGGATCGGCGCACAGGCGCACCCGCCATGTCGTCGCAAACGCCTCGCCGCCAAAGCTCAGACCATGCGCCGTCCGCTGCAGGTCGGGCGGCGCGTCGAGGTCGGGAATGAGGACGGTGGGGTGGGCGGAGGTCATTGGGGCTTACGGCTTGTAGCTCAAGGTCACGGCGCCGAGTTCGCCCGTGGTGCTGCCCGTGGCGCTGAACGCCTTGCCATTCCAGTCGAACGGAAGCCTGACGAGGCTGTGGCCGCCGTTTTCGCGCGCCGCCTCGACGACGAGCTGATAGACGCCGGGCTTGAGGCTTTTGAAGGCCGTGGCGCCGGTATCGAGCGTCAGGGTCTGGCGCCCCGGCGCATGGGTCGCCCCCGACAGGCCGTCCACAGGCAGGTTCAGATTGCGACCGCTCTTACGCCACCATGTGCGCAGATCGCTCAGCCATTTGGCGCCGCCATTATTGGGCTTGCGCTGGTCGTACCAGACGAAGAGGTCGCCGGAGGGCTGGCCCGCTGCGGTTTCGATCCAGCCCGCCACATAGGGCTTATGGAATTCAGCGACCGAGGCTTGCGGAATTTCAACGCCGATCTGCACCTGACCGGCATGGGCCGTGGCGGCGGCGCCAGCGGCAAGCAGCGATCCTGATCCCATAAAAATGGTTTTAAATGTCATGACTTACCTCTAACTATGCACAAACAGCATGAAGATAATGAAGGGCAGGAGCGTGCCCAAGGCGACCAGAGGCCAGGTGATGCGCCGGTTCTTTTCGTACAGCCACAGGAGGCCGAGGCCGGTCACCGCGAACACCACGCAGGCTAGGGCGATCAGGTCGATGAACAGGCTCCAGACCGGCCCGGCGTGGCGGCCCTTATGCAGGTCGTTAAGCACCGCGATCGAGCCGCGATCCGTGCGCTCCCAGGTGACGTGGCCGTCGTCCTCGACGGTCACGGAATTATCGACGCCGGGCATCGTCAGATCGACATAGATCTCGCCGTCGGACACCTGCGCCGGCGCATGGCCGGTATCGACGCCGGTCAGGGCTTTGACCGCGCTTCGCAGGGCGTCGGGCAGGGGCCGGGCGTTCTTCGCCTGACCGATCAAGGTCAAATCGGCTTCGGGCAAATCCTTCTCGACGTGCATGGTCTTCGGTTTGGCGGCGATCTGCGCTGCGTGATTGAGCGTGAAGCCGGTGACCGAAAACAGCAAAAGCGCAATCAGGCACAGGGCCGAACTGATCCAGTGCCACTGACGCAGTTGATTGCGCCAGAACGGCGACAGCACAGGAGAACGCTCAGGCATGGGGATCGACATATCCACTAATGATAATCATTCGCAAATACCAACCACTGCGGCGTAAGGCAAGAGGCGACGCTATTTTTCCACGGTCCAGGCGGTGAATTTGCGTGTCGACCGATAAATATAGGCTTGACCCCGCCATTAGCGCCTCTAATTTGTCATACAAAAATAGAAGGGGACAATGCCAATGGATCGTCGCGACGTACTGAAAGCGCTTACCGTTCTGAGCGCCTCTGCAGCCCTGCCTTTGACGGCGCGGGCGCAACCGGCGCCAGGGCGTTTCGCCGCAGCGGACGATGGTTTTCTGCTGGACGGTCAGCCGTTTCAGGTTCTGGCGGGCGAAATGCACTATCCGCGCATTCCGCGCGCCTCATGGCGCGACCGGATGCGCAAGCTGAAGGCTCTGGGGCTGAACACCCTGACCACCTATGTGTTCTGGAACGCGCATGAGCCGAAGCCGGGCGTCTATGACTTTTCCGATAATCTCGACGTCGCCGCCTATATCCGGCTGGCGCAGGAGGAGGGGCTGTTCGTCAACCTGCGCCCCGGTCCGTTTGTCTGCGCCGAATGGGACGGCGGCGGCTTGCCCGCCTGGCTGTTTCCGACCGACGACATCGGCGCGCGGTCGCTCGATCCGCGCTATTTCGAGCCGGTCAAGGGCTGGCTGAAGCGATTGGGACAAGAGTTGGCGCCGTTGCTGATCGACCGGGGCGGGCCGATCATCCTGACCCAGATCGAGAATGAATACAGATCG
>DATMTF010000002.1:0-6904 GCA_035565015.1 Asticcacaulis sp.
GGTGAGGGGGCGTCCGGCAACCCTGCTGCGCTCGTCACGCCGCGCCTCGACGCAGGCAATCCCGCTGTCTCGACCCTGTTCGCCGACGCCTTCGCCTACGCAACTGAATTTTACCGCCGCCTCTGCCCGGACGCCATTGTCAGTACAGGCGTCGATCATGCGGGCTTGCAGCCGCGCGACGCGGCGCGTTTCGCCAAAATCCTGGCGCAGGACGTGTTCGCCCGCAGTGATCTGACGCCCTTTCAGGCTGGCGAAGCGCCGGACCTGCCCGACCTCTCCGGTCTGCGCCTCAACGCCGCCCTGTGCGTGCGCCCGACCCTGATCACGCAAGCCCTGCTGGCGGGACAGCCGGTGACGGCGCAGACCGTGACCGGCTGGCGGCGCGACGGCGAGAACCTGACCCTGCGCACCGAAGCCGGAGAGTATGCCGGATACGACGCCGTCGTGCTGGCCTGCGGCGCGGGCCTGTTCGATCTGGGGCAGGGGGACGATCTGCGCCCTGTGCGCGGTCAGGTCGAATATGCGCAAGAACATGCGCCGCAACGCGCGGCGAGTTGGGGCGGCTATGTCGCGCCGCTTGAGGGCGGCTTTGTCTTCGGCGCCACCCATGACCGCGACGACCGGGATGCCGACGCGCGCGACGAAGACCGCCAGCGCAATCTCGAAACGCTCGCCAAGGCCATGCCGGAGCGCGCGGCGCACATAAATCCCGACGCGCTGACTTCGCGCGCCGCCATCCGCGTCGCCAGCCGCGACCACCTGCCGCGCGCGCATGAGGTTGAGGCGGGCGTCTGGCGGTTGACCGCCCTCGGCGGTCGCGGCTTCTGTCTGGCGCCGCTGCTGGCGGCGGAGCTGATCGCGGCCCTGCGCAGCGCTTCGTCGCCGCTGCAACGGATCGCGAAAACTTTACTGCCGGACCGCGACACGAAATCGCCGTCGTGATCGTATAAACTCCTGTTCATCCGCCATTCAGCTTGCCGGGCTCAGCATACCGCGCGCGAAGGCGTCAGACGTCCTTACGGAGATCATCGCATGAAGATCACCACCCTTATCACCTGCGCCGTCATGGCCATTGCGGGCGCCGCCGTCGCAGCGGGCGCCACATTCGCGCCCTCTGAGGCCATGTCGCCGCGCCCGCATAGCGGCGACGGTCCGCCGCGCGACCGCTACGCCTGTTTCGACCCGGACTTTGTGCAGGGCTTCCAGAGCATTGGCGACAACAAGATCGTGGTCACATCCAGCCACAATCAGGTCTATGAGTTGAGCCTTGGCGGGATCTGCATCGGGCTGGACACCACCTTCGCCATCGGCATCCGCTCGCGCAACGGCATGTCGAATATCTGCGGTCCGTTCGACGCCGACATCGTTTTCCGCGACATGGGCGGCATGGACCGCGTGCAGGCCTGTCCGATCATGCAGGTCCGCCACCTGACCGGCGACGAAGCGGGGAAATACGCGCCGCAACGCAAGACAGACAGAAAGTGAGGAAAGACACATGCCAAATTCCCAAATGCCTGAGTCAAAGACCTTCCGCCCGTTCAAGGCCCTGCTGATCAGCGGCGCTCTGGCCGCCGCCGCCGCGACGGCGGCGATCTCCGGCGCTGTCGCGGCGCATGAGGACCGGCCCGCGCCAGCCGACGCCAACAAGATGGCGCCGCGCTGCCTCGACGCCGATCATACCGGGCGCTTCCATGTCATCAACGACCATACCCTGCTGGTCTACGATCAGTTTCAGAACGCCTACAAGCTGGATGTCGGCGGCCCGTGCCGCTCCATGACCGATATGTCGAAATTCGGCTTCGAGTTTACGGGAACGACCCAGATCTGCCGCGCCCACGATGCGACCCTGCTGTATTTCCCGATCGACCACGGCGCGCCCAATCGCTGCCTGATCAACGCTGTGACCCCTCTGACGCGCGCCCAGGCCAGCGAACTCGATCCGGGTTAAGACCATGCGCCCCATTCTTAAGCGTCCTATGCTTTTCGCCATTGCCAGCGGCGCGCTGGCCCTGACGGCTCTGGCCGGATGCGTAACGACCGGTATGACTCCTCAGCCGGGCGGCCACGCCCTGACCAGCGGCCAATGCCTGTCGCAACCACTCGACGACACGCGCGTCCTCGACGACCATACGCTGCTGGCGCGCGATCTGAGCGGCCGCGGCGCCCTGTTTCACATGGCTTCGCCCTGCATGCAGGTCAATGAAGCGATCATCATGCGCTATTTCGGCGGCGGGCCGGTCTGCGGCCCTCTCGATGTCGATATTTCCGGCACGAACGGCTCCGGCATGATCATTCCGATCCATTGTATGGTGCAAAGCGTCACGCCGCTCAGCAAGGCCGAGGCGCAGCAGATGTTCAACGGCTCAGGACGCAAATCCTGAACCTGCTCCGGGTGCGGAACTCGGCTCAGTCATTATCCATTTTGAGTGCGGCGATGAAGGCTTCCTGTGGGATTTCGACCTTGCCGAACTGCCGCATCTTCTTCTTGCCCTCTTTCTGCTTTTCCAGCAGCTTCTTCTTGCGGGTGGCGTCGCCGCCATAGCACTTGGCCGTCACGTCCTTGCGCAAAGCGCGCACGGTTTCGCGCGCGATGATGCGTCCGCCGATGGCGGCCTGGATCGGGATGACGAACAGGTGCTGCGGGATCAGATCCTTCATCTTCTCGCACATGCCGCGTCCGCGCTGCTCCGCCCGGTCGCGGTGGACCAGCATGGAGAGCGCGTCGACCGGCTCGGCGTTGACCAGGATCGACATCTTGACCAGGTCGCCCTCGCGATAATCCTCAATCGAATAGTCGAAGCTGGCATAGCCCTTCGACACCGATTTCAGCCGGTCGTAGAAATCGAACACCACCTCGTTGAGCGGCAGGTAATAGACGGCCATGGCGCGGGAGCCGACGTAAGATAGGTCGGCCTGAATGCCGCGCCGGTCCTGACACAGCTTGATGATGGCGCCCAGATAGTCGTCGGGGCAGAAGATGGTCGCCTTGATCCACGGCTCCTCGATATGGTCGATCTTGACCGGATCGGGCATGTCGGCGGGATTGTGCAGATGGATCACGTCGCCATTGTTCATGTAGATTTCGTACACGACCGACGGCGCGGTGGCGATCAGGTCGAGATTGAACTCGCGCGACAACCGTTCCTGAATGATCTCAAGGTGCAAAAGCCCCAGGAAACCGCAGCGGAAGCCGAAGCCGAGCGCCGCCGAGGTCTCCATCTCGAAGGTGAAGCTGGCGTCGTTCAACCGCAACTTGCCCATCGCCGCGCGCAGGTCTTCAAAGTCGGCGGCGTCCACCGGGAAGATGCCGCAGAACACCACCGGCTGCACGGGCTTGAAGCCGGTGAGGGGGGCGGAGGTCGGCTTGCGCTCATCTGTGATGGTGTCGCCGACGGCGGCGTCGGACACTTCCTTGATCTGGGCGGTGAAGAAGCCGATCTCGCCGGGGCCTAAGGACTCAACATCGGTCGCCTTGGGCTGGAACACGCCCAGCTTGTCGATCCTGTACGACGCGCCGGCGTTCATCAGCTTGATCTGCTGGCCGGGCTTCATGCGGCCATTGAAGATGCGCACCAGCACGACGACGCCGAGATAGGGATCATACCACGCATCGACCAGCAGCGCCTTGAGCGGCTCGCTCTCCTCGCCCTTGGGCGCGGGCAGGCGCGCGACGATGGCCTCCAGCACGTCCTCGATGCCCAGACCCGACTTGGCCGAGGCCAGCACCGCGTCGGAGGCGTCGATGCCGATCACGTCCTCGATCTGGGCGCGCACCCGATCAGGTTCGGCGGCGGGCAGGTCGATCTTGTTGAGGACCGGCACGATCTCGTGATTGTTGTCGATGGCCTGATAGACATTGGCCAGGGTCTGGGCTTCGACGCCCTGTGACGCATCGACGACGAGGATCGAGCCTTCGCACGCGGCCAGAGAGCGCGACACCTCATAGGCGAAATCGACATGGCCCGGCGTGTCCATCAGGTTGAGGACATAGGTTTCCCCATCCTTCGCCTTATAGTTCAGGCGTACGGTCTGGGCCTTGATGGTGATGCCGCGCTCGCGCTCGATCTCCATATTGTCGAGCACCTGCTCCTTCATCTCACGCGCCGTCAGCCCGCCGGTGAACTGAATCAGCCGGTCGGAAAGTGTCGATTTGCCGTGGTCGATATGGGCGACGATGGAGAAGTTGCGGATCTTGGACAGGTCGGTCATGCGCGCGCACTAGCACGGCGCTTAGCAAAGAGAAAGAGGGAAGCGCGCGCCGCGTCACGGAGTGTAATCGGTTACAATTTTTTGTGTGCGGACGGTTCTTCGACTGGTCAGGTCCACTTGTGCGTGGTAGCGTTACCAAAACAACGATAACAGGGACTGTTTCTATGCGTCACAAGACATTTTCGCGCCGTACGGCGTGGCTCTCCTCCTGCGCCTGGCTGCTGGCGGGCGCCGCCATCGCCGGGCCTTTGCACCTCAACGACAAGGGCTATTACGAGACGCCGGGCGTCAATGTGCTGATCTTTTCCAACCATTATGACGGCCTGTTCGCCGACGCTAAGATCAGCGGCGTCGAGCTGATCCATCACGGCGAACGCACAGCCAGCAATGGCGATGTCCGCCTGTCGCCGACTCCGGGTCAGTGGGATCCGTCGGGCCAGTTCGTCGATCGCAAGGTGGACGCCGCGACCGGAACGATCACCGCGACGCTGAAATATCCCGATTACGATTTCAGCTATCAGATCGTGTCGAAGCCGCAGGGCGACGGCGTCGAGGTCAGCGTCGTGCTGGACAAACCGCTGCCGAAGGCGCTGGAAGGGCGCGCCGGCTTCAATCTCGAATTCCTGCCCGTCGTCTATTTCCACAAGAGCTATCTGGTCGATGGCAAGCCCGGCCTGTTCCCGCGCTATCCGTCCTCCGACATGCAGGTCGAGCCGGACGCGCGTTACGCGCCGCAGACAGGCCCGGACACCAGGCCGCTGCCCATCGCCACCGGCAAGTCCTTCGTGCTGGCCCCGGAAGACGCCGCCGAGCGCGTTTCGGTGTCGAGCGATGCCGATATCAGCCTCTATGACGGCCGCAATCAGGCGCAGAACGGCTGGTATGTGCTGCGTTCGATGCTTCCCGCCGGAAAAACCGGCGCGGTCCTGACCTGGACCGTCACGCCGAACGCCATTCCGAACTGGGTGCGCAAGCCGGTCATCGGCCATTCGCAGCTTGGCTACGTCCCCGATCAGCAGAAGGTGGCGGTCATCGAACTCGATCCGAACGACAAGCCCGCCGCGACTGCAACGCTTTTGAAGATCAATGCCGACGGCAGTGAAACGCCGGTGCTAAGCGGCGACGCGAAGCCGTGGGGGCATTATCTGCGCTACGACTACCGCACCTTTGACTTCTCCTCGGTCAAAGAGCCCGGCCTTTATGAGATCGCCTATGAGGGCCAGAAGACCCTGAGCTTCCGCATCGACCCGAACATCTATGCCGACGCCTGGCACGCGACCAATGACGTCTATTTCCCGGTGGCGATGGACCATATGTTCGTGCAGGAAGCCTACCGCGTCTGGCATGGCGACAGCCACCGCGACGATGCGCGTCAGGCCCCGCCCAATAACGAACACCTCGACCTCTACGGCTCCGGCCCGACGACCGACACCAAATACAAGCCGTTCGAGCATATTCCGGGCCTGAATGTCGGCGGCTGGTTCGATGCAGGCGATTTCGACATCCGCACCCAGAGCCAGTATGCGGTGGTGCAGTCACTCGTGCAAAGCTGGGACGATTACCACCTGACGCGCGACGACACCGCCATCGACGAAACGCGCCGCCATGTGATGATGCATGTGCCGGACGGCAAGCCCGATATCCTGCAACAGATCGAACACGGCACGATCCAGCTCGTCGCGCAGTTCGACGCGGTCGGCCACGCCATCAACGGCATTATCGCGCCCGACCTGACGCAGTATCCGCATCTCGGCGACGCGGTGACCAAGACGGACGGGCTGATCTACGATCCCAGCCTCGGCCCGGACGAGGTGAAGGATGGACGCAGCGGCGTCAAAGACGACCGCTGGGCCTTCACCAACCTCTCGACGCCGCTCAACTACGGCTCGGCGGCGGCTCTGGCCGGGGCGGCGCGCGCGCTGAAAGGCTTTGACGATCCGCTGGCGACCAAGGCGCTGGGCATTGCCGAAAAGGTCTGGGACGATGAGCACAGCCACGCGCCCAACCTGTTCCGTCACGGCAATGTCACCGGCGGCGACCTCGACATCGAAGAATTGTCGGCGGCGGTCGAACTTTTGCAAACCACCCATGATCCGAAATACGTCAAGGCCATCGAAGACCTGTGGCCGAAGATCGAACCGAAATTCATGTTCAACGCGCAATGGATCGCGCAGGCAGCGCCCTTCATGCCCGCCGATTTCATGACGAAGGTGCGCGCGGCGACCATCGCCTACAAGGCGCGGGCCGACGCCATGACCGCGAAAAACCCTTACGGCGTGCCGATCACCGAAGGCGGCTGGGCGGGCAACGGCGCTATCATCAATTTCGCCCTGACCAACGCCGCCCTGCATAAACTTTTCCCCGACGTGATCGACAAGGAGATGGTCTATCGCGGGCTCGACTATCTCTACGGCGCGCATCCGGGCTCGGACATTTCGTTCGTCTCGGCGGTCGGGACGCGCTCGAAAGAGATCGCCTACGGCAATAACCGCGCCGACTTCACCTTCATCGCGGGCGGCGTCGTGCCGGGCGAACTGATCATCAAGCCGGACTTCCCCGAAAACCACGACGACTGGCCGTTCTTCTGGGGCGAAAACGAATATGTCATCCCCGAAGGCGCCTACTACATCCAGCTCGTCAACGCCGCCAACGCACTGAAGTAATACTTATTCCTCCCTGCTTAGCGGGGTCGAGT
>DATMTF010000003.1:0-11752 GCA_035565015.1 Asticcacaulis sp.
GGTGGAGAAAAAGGGGCAGGCGGCGGATGACACGCGCAGGCGCGCATGTTAACGCCGTCTTCGCCCGTTTGGGATACTACGTAACATCCGCATTTTCAGACCTTTCCGCCAGACCTTTACGTGAAGAAATTTTTCGCCTCCGTCCGCTCCCTGTTCGACCATCTGGCGCGTCGGCTGCGGATGTTCGTGCTGGTCTGGGCGCTGGTTATGCTGGTGGCGCTGGGCTGGAGGCTGGCCAGCGCGCCGATCCGGGTCGACGTCATCCGTCCGGTCATCGTGTCGCGGCTTGAGCGCGCCCTGCCGGGAACGCACGCCAGCATCGGTCATCTCGATCTGGTCTGGTTCGGCGACGCGCGCGCTGTCGGTTTTCGCTTCGAGGATCTGCGCATCCTGGATTCGCGTCATCGCATCGTCGCGCGCGCCGGACATATGGAGATGGCGCTGGCGGTCGACGGACTGCTGTTGGCGCGCATCGCTCCCGCGCGGCTGACGGCGGATGATTTCTTCCTCGCTGCTTCAGTGTCGAAGGAGGGGCGCTACGATCTCGGTTACGAAGCCAGCGGCGCGCCGTCGGCGCCAGGCGGGCTGGACAAGCTGTTTTACGACGTCACCGGACGCGAACGTCTGGGGCGTCCGGCCAGCTTTGCGCGGCAGGTCGCTTTACGCGACGGCGAGGTGCGCCTGATCGAGCAGGCGCGCGATCCGCAACATGCGGGAGTGGACTGGACCGCCCATGTCGCGCGCGTCGATTTCAGCAAGCTGCACGGTCGTCTGGCCACACATGCCGAACTCAGCATCGCCCCGGCGGGCGCTCCGGCGGCGACGCTGCGCGCCGCGGCGGAGGGCGAGGTCGGGCTGAAGAATATGGTGCTGAGCGCCAGCCTGAGCGATCTCAATCCGGCTTTTGTCGCGCCGTCTTCAGGCGTCACGCGTTTTCTGGCCGGGGTGCGCGCGCCGCTGAACGGTCAGGCGCGCATCAATTTCACCCAAGGCAGCGGCTTTGACAACGCCTGGCTCGATATCGCAGCGGGCGGCGGGCGGCTCGATATCGGCGACCTGCACCAGCGTTTCGACAGTGCGCGCGTCAAGGTCAGTTATGATTCGCGGTCGCATACGGCGCGCTTCACTACCTTTCAGATCAAATCGCCGCGTATCGACGGCGACCTGTCGGGACGCATCCTTATCCAGCCGCACAATGACAAGACCGGCGCCAATATGGTTATCGCCTACGACTTTTCCGGTCCGCGTCTGACCGGCAATCTGGCGGACGACTACGCGCAGCAGACCCTCACCCAAGCGCATTTCCGGGGACGCTATGTGCCGCACGACCGGCGCTTTCGCATCGACCGCGGCGAGGGCCTGCTGAACGGCGCGCCGCTGGAGACGCAAGGCACGCTCTATACCGATGAACAGGGCCGTCTTGGCGCCGATCTGACAGCGAAGATCAAGGGGCGCTTCACCAAGGAGGAGGTGTTCGCCTTCTGGCCGCAGGATCTGGCCCCGCAGACGCGCGACATGCTGATCGAGCGCATTCGCGGCGGCGATTTCGCCAATGCCGATTTCGTCCTGGAGGCGCCTCCGGGTCATTTTGAACCGGATCAACTCACCAATGACGATCTGCGGCTCGATTTCGACTATCGCAATCTCGAAGTCTTTATCGACCCGCGTATGAACGATGCGGAAGGTCTGGACGGGCATGGCCTGCTGCTTGGCGACAGTTTCCGGATGGACGTGACCGGCGGGCGCCTGCTCAAGGTCGATCTCACGCGCGGCAGGCTGGATGTTCCGAGTTTTCACGATCATCGTACGAAGACCCTGATCGCGCTCGACGCCACTGGACAGGCGGCGGATGTCATCGAGGCCATCGACCCTCTGGCCGACGGCGGGCTGACGCAACACGGTCTGACGAAACAGCGCCTGAATGGCGAGGCGGGCGCGCATGTCGAAATCAGCTTCCCCACCCTGCAGCCGATCACGGCGCGCAATTTCAGCGTCGTCTTCGACGGAAACATCGCGAACGCCGGACTGAAACAGGCGGCGCTGGGTTGGGATCTGAGCGGTGGCAATCTCAGCGTCAAGGGCGACCTGCTGGCCGACCGGCTGGATATTTCCGGCCCGGCGCAGGTCGGGCCGTTCACGGGCGATGTCGCCTACCACACCCAGTTTACGCCCAAAACGCAGGGCGTCGATTTCAAGGGTCGCTTCAACGCCGCGCAGTTCGGGGGTTCGCCGCGCGTGCCGGTCGGCATTACCGGCCATTTCACCATCACCGGCGGCGCCGGTCAGGGCGATGTTGACGCCGATATTTTCAAAGGCCACGTTACCTGGTCCGGGGGTGAAAAAGACGTTCAGGGCCGTCCCGATCAGGTCAATATCGAAGGCGCTACATTGCGCTCCGGCATGGAGGCGCAAGGCCTGCCGATTTTTGAGCATCTGAAGCCGCAGTTGCCGACGCGCATCACGCTTCTGCGTTCGGGCGACATCTGGAGCGGCGAGATCGAGGCGGAGGCCCTGTCCGGCGACATCGCCTATGTCGAGGGCGAGCGCCCGCGACTGGTCTATAAGTCGACCATCACGCCGCAGGAGGCGCGCGAACTTGGTTACGGCGCCCTGCCGATGTTCAAGGCGCCGCGCCGCCTGACCGTCAATGTCGCGCTCGACAGCGACAGCAAGGAGGCGCTGATCACGCTCGATAAGATGAAGGGTGTGTTGGGCTGGAAGGAAATTCCCGGCAGCGACGACGTGCTGCGCCGTTTCGACATGACGGTGACGCCGGACGACTGGGCGACCTTCGGCCTGCCGACTGCCTTCTTCCACCCGAAGGCGCCCATTGCGATCACTGCCCTGTGGCGGCAAAGCGAGCGTCTGTTGCAGGGACAGGTCAAGCTGCTGGGACACAGCATCGACTTCGACATGCCTCTGCACCCGTATGGCGAAGTCGATAACCCGCCGCCGCTATTGCCAGACGGCAAGGCCCCGCCGCATGTGCTGCAGGTGCGCGGGCAGGTGTCGCCGGATATGATGTCAGCCCTCGGTTACACACAGGATCCGGTGCGCGTCGACGGACCGCTCAGCGTCGTTTTCACCCTGTTCGATCAGCCGGGACAGCCGGCCGCGGTGCTGAATGTCGATGGCGTCCAGGCGCAGATCGGCGTGCGCCGCACCGATTGGACGAAACCGGCGGGCGAGGCCGCGCAACTGGCGGTCAGTTTCGACGCGCAGGGCGACGATCCGCTCAAGGCTCAGGGGTTGAACCTGTCGCGCATCTATGCCGAGGGCGCGCAGATCGGCATTGACGGACGGGCGGCCTTCGATCCGGACGGCAATCTGCAATTCTTCGATTTCTCGAAATTCTATCTGAAGGATTTTGTCGATTTCGCCGCCAGCTATTACCGTAACCCGACCGGCGATGTGATGTCGATCAGCGGCCAGCGCCTCGATCTGCGCCCGTGGCTGGACGCGACGCCGGATGATCAGACCGTGACGGCGGCGCCTGCGACAGCGCAGCCGGCGCCGCCCGCAGGCCGCCCCACCCATGTGGTGGTCGATCTGGCGCACCTGCAAATGTCGCCGGACGCAGCGTTTAGCGGGTTGAAGCTGAACCTGAACTGGGACGGCCATAATGGCGTCAGCGGCGAGGGCGCGGCGCAAACCGACAATGGCGCCTTGATGCGGTTGTCCATGCAGTCGAAGGATAATTACAGTCTGTTCTTATTGCGGATGGACGATCTGGGCAATGCGGTGCGCACGGCGACGGGCAATCATAATCTCTATGGCGGCAAGGCTGAGCTGGAAGGCGCCTATCAGGATGGCAAAGCCGACGCCTGGCTGCGCGGCGAGGACATCCGCGCCAAGCAGATTCCGGTATTGGCGCAACTCCTCAGCGTGGCGACTCTGACGGGCCTGAACGACACGCTGGCGGGCGACGGAATTCTTTTCCGTGAGTTCGATTTCCCGGTGCGTTATCGCCCGCACGAACTGTTCATCCGCGATGGCTATTTGAAGGGCAAGGCTCTGGGGCTGAACATCTGGGGCGTCACCGATCCCGATGCGCACACCATGACTTTCAGCGGTACGCTGATCCCGGCTTACAGCGTCAATTCGTGGTTCGGCGACGTCAAGCGCAACGGGCTGGGTCTGGTCGGCATCCGCTACGACCTGCGCGGCAGCTACAAGACGCCGCAGGTCATGATCAATCCGTTCTCGATGATCCTGCCAGGCTTTATCCGCAAGCTCGGCGAAGACCAGCGCAAGGATCCGGTCGAAGCGCTGGACCTGCCCGATTACAGCGATGCGCTGAAGGCGATGCGGGGGAAGGAATAGGCGCGGTCTAAACCGGCTTGACCAGGAAGATCTTCTTCTTGCCCTGCGACAGCTTGATCACGCCGTCGGCATTGAGGTCGGCTTCGGTGACCGCCTGATTGCCGTCATTGACCGCCACGTCATTGACGCGTAGCCCGCCGCCCTGCGCCAGACGGCGCGCTTCACCGTTCGAGGCGGTCAGGCCGATACGGGTGGCCAGCGCCGCCAGCATGATCCCGTCCTTCAGGTCCATCGCCGGGATTTCCACCGTCGGCAGATCGGCGGACAGAACGCCCTGCTCAAAGGCCTTCTGAGCGGTGTCGCGGGCGGTCTTCGCCGCTTCATCGCCGTGCAGCAGTTTTGTCGCTTCGTCGGCCAGAACCTTCTTGGCCTCGTTGATCTCGGCGCCTTGCAGCGCTTCGAGACGCTTGATCTCGTCGAGCGGCAGTTCGGTGAAGAGGCGTAAGAAGCGACCGACATCGCGGTCTTCGGCATTGCGCCAGTATTGCCAGTAATCGTAGGACGACAGCATGTCGGCATTGAGCCAGACCGCGCCCGACGCCGTCTTGCCCATCTTGGCGCCCGAAGCGGTGGTGAGGAGCGGCGTCGTCAGGCCAAACGCCGGGGCGGCGTTCATGCGCCGCGTCAGCTCCACGCCGTTGACGATATTGCCCCACTGGTCCGAGCCGCCCATTTGCAGCACGCAGTTGCGGCGCAGGTTCAGCTCGCGGAAATCGACCGCCTGCATCAGCATGTAGTTGAATTCGAGGAAGGTCAGCGGCTGCTCACGCTCCAGCCGCAGCTTGACCGAGTCGAAGGTCATCATGCGGTTGATGGTGAAGTGCGTGCCGAAGGTGCGCAGAAATTCAATATAGCCATAGCCCGACAGCCAGTCGTCATTATTGACCATGACGGCGTTATTGCCGTCCTCGCCGAAGCTGAGGAATTTGGTGAAGACCTGTTTGATGCCCGCCATATTCTCGGCGATCTTCGCGTCATCCAGCAACTGGCGTTGCGTGTCCTTGCCCGACGGGTCGCCGACCTTGGTGGTGCCGCCGCCCATCAGCACGATCGGCTTGTGACCGGTCTTTTGCAGCCAGCGCAGCATCATGATCTGCACCAGCGAGCCTGCATGCAGCGACGAGGCCGTGGCGTCGAAACCGATATAGGCCGTGACCATGCCGTCCTTCGCCATCGCGTCCAGCGCCTCGGCGTCAGTGCATTGATGGATGAAGCCGCGCTCGCCTAAGGTGCGCAGGAAGTCGGATTTAAAGCTTGGCTCGGTCATGGTATCGGGACAATATCGTGAGAGTGAGGGCCGCTTCTGTGGCCTTTGCAGGCGAGCGCGTCAAGTGCGGGAGGCGGATATGCGCAGAGTTTTGGGCTTTATGACCGGGACTTCGCTGGATGGCGTCGATCTGGCGGTGCTGGAAACGGACGGCGAGGCGAAGATCGCTTTCGGGCCGTGGGACGAGCAGCCCATGCCGCCCGATACGCGCAATCTGCTGGAGGCGACCATCAAGGCGGCGCTCGGTTGGAAGCGCGGCGCGCCGGAGCCTGAGATTTTCGCCGATGCGCGTCGGGCGATTGTCGATTGCCATCTGCAAGCGGCGGCGAAATTCCTGGCGGAACACGACATGACCTTCGGCGATCTCGACCTGATGGGCGTGCATGGCCAGACCGTGCTGCATGAACGTCCCAAGGACGGCGTGGCGGGGCGCACCGTGCAACTGTTCGACGCCCAGGCGTTTGCCGACGCGACCGGCGTGCCGGTGGTCAGCGATTTCCGTCAGGCCGACATCCGCGCAGGCGGCGAGGCGGCGCCGCTCATGCCGGTCTATCACCGCGCCCTGGTGCAGAATGCCGGGCTGGACCTGCCGGTGATCGTGGTCAATCTGGGCGGGGTCGCCAATATCACCGCCATCGAGGCCGACCGGCTGATCGCCTTCGACACCGGTCCGGCCAATGGACTGATGGATCAGTGGATGCGGCGGCACGACCGCGGCGATTTCGATCATGAGGGTCGCATCGCCGCTTCCGGACAGGCCGATGCGGCGATTGTCGCCGACTATATGGGCCATCCGTATTTTCAGGCGTCGGCGCCCAAGTCGCTCGACCGTTACGATTTCGATCTGCAAGCGATTGCGGGACTCGGCTTTGAAGACGGCATGGCGACCTTGTCGGCCTTTACGCTGCAAAGCCTGCTGGAGGGTATTCGACTGACCGGCGTGACGCCGAAAACGGTCATCCTGGCGGGCGGTGGGCGGCATAATGCGTATCTGGTGGCGCAATTGCGCGCCAGCGTCGCGCCGGCCAGGGTCATTCTGGCCGAAGAGCTGGGCTGGCGCGGCGGCGCGCTGGAGGCTGAGGGCTTCGCCTATATGGCGGTGCGCTCGCTGAAAGGTCTGCCGATCTCCTTTCCCGGCACCACGGGCGTCAAGGCGCCGCTGACGGGCGGCGAACTGGTCCGTCCGTGTAGCGCGATGGAGACGATCTGAAGGGATTTAACCGCAGATTTTCGCAGATGTGCGCAGATTTTTACAGCGCTGATCGGCGCGTCAGCGATCCATGCGAGGAGGAGGACGACGCGCTGTGCGCGTCCTTTTTATCTGCGTCAATCTGCGAAAATCTGCGGTTCCAAAAAAGCCGCGATCAATGGCGCGATCTCGGCGGCGTGGGTGATGGCCAGATCATGTTTGCCGCCCTTCACCATATGCAGGCACGCGTCAGGCAGGCGATCACGTAGGTATTCGCCGACAGCGACAGGGCTGATCGGATCGTTATCGCCCCACAGCAGAAGCACAGGCTGGCGCAGGGACGGCAGGGCGGCGCTCAAATCGGGGAAGGCCGTCATGACCCAGTCCGCCGCGTGTGGAAACAATCGCCTGTATCCGTCGCGCCAATCGGTCGCGCCGAAGCTGCGCATGGCCACGCCGCCGGATGTGGCCGTCAGCACGAGGCGGCGCACCTTATCGGGAAAGGCAAGAGCCAGGCGGATCGCCAATGCGCCGCCCATTGACTGCGCGATCAGGTCGGCGGGACGTTTGAGACGCGCAGCGACGAGCGCCATAAGGTCGTCATAACCGCGCACCTTCGGGTCGGCGGGCTGATCGCCCAGCCCCGGCCAACTGAAAAAGACATCTTCGCCGGGCGGCAGCAGATCGCCGACCGGCTTCCAGAAGCCCGGATCGCCGCCGACGCCGGGCAGAAAGAAACGCATCAGCCGCGTTCGTTCATGCGTCGGTCGATATAGGCGCCGACGCGGGATTCGACTTCAGGCAGGTGATTGGCCCAGAAATGGTTGGCTTCCGGCACGACCTCGGCGTCGATCACGATGCCCTTTTGCGTACGCAGCTTGGCGACGACGCGATCGACTTCGGCGGTCGGCACGATCGAATCGGCGCCGCCGTGCAGGAACATGCCGGACGCCGGGCAGGGCGCGAGGAAGCTGAAATCATAGGCGTTGGTGGGCGGCGACACTGAGATGAAGCCGTCGGTTTCCGGACGTCGCATCAGAAGCTGCATGCCGATATAGGCGCCGAAATCGTACCCTGCGACCCAGAATTGCGACGCGGTCGGGTTCTTGGCCTGAAGCCAGTCAAGCGCGGTCGCCGCGTCGGCCAGTTCGCCAATGCCTGCGTCGAACTCGCCCTGGCTCTTTTGCACGCCGCGGAAGTTGAAGCGCAGCACCGAAAAGCCGCGCGTCATGAACAGGTGGAACAGTTGCACCGTCACCGGATTGTTCATATGGCCACCCGCCTTGGGATGCGGATGCAGGATCAAGGCGATGGGCGCGTTTTCCGACTTGCCCTGGCTGTAACGGGCTTCGATGCGACCAGCGGCTCCGGCCAGGATGACTTCGGGCATTCAATCACCTTAGAGGTAGTTCAAAAAGAGCATTTGGCGCCGCAATACTTGACTGCATTAGTCGGAAATTGCTAAACTTCGCTAACGCCGCCAAAGCGGGCCGTTGCGCCTATTAGCACAAAGATTTCTCTGGACACAAAGAATTCTCTGCTGCGGCTTTCGGCGTCCCGCACGACACAGAGGACTTTTCATGCGCCTGTCCACCAAAGGACGTTACGCCGTCATGGCCATGACCGATCTGGCGCTTAATGGCCAGTTCGGATCGTATGGCGCGCGTCCGATCTCTTTGTCCGATATCGCCGAGCGTCAACAGATTTCGCTATCCTATCTCGAACAGTTGTTCGCGCGCCTGCGCAAGGCCGGTCTGGTGCGAAGCGCGCGCGGTCCCGGCGGCGGCTATGCTTTGTCGCGACCGGCCGCGGAATTATACGTGTCCGAAATCGTGCTGGCGGTCGATGAGCCGATCAAGGCGACGCGCTGCTCCATGACCTCGAACAAGCTGGGCGCCAATAAGCGGCTCAGCAAGGAGGAGGCGGTGCGCGAAATCGGCTGCATGCCGGGCGGTCAGCGCTGCCTGACGCACAATCTGTGGGAAGATCTCGGCGTCGCCATTCAGGACTATCTGTCGCAGGTGTCGCTGGAGGATGTGGTCAAGCGCCGGACGCGCAAGAAGGTGTCGATTTCCTCGCCGCTAATGGAGGCTGCGGCATCGTGACGCCCCTTTACCTCGATCACGCCGCGACATCGCCCTTGCGCCCGGAAGCGCGCGAGGCGTTTTTGCGTGCATCCGAATTAGGCGGGAATGCGTCGTCGATCCATGCCTTCGGACGCAAGGCCAAGCTTTTGCTTGAGGAGGCGCGCGCCGACCTGCTGGCCGGATTGAACGCCACCGGTGCGGCGGGACTGGTCTTCACCTCCGGTGGGACCGAGGCCAATGCGATGGCGCTGCGGCAGGCGCAACAGTTCGATTACACGGTCCTGTCGGCGGGGGAGCATGATAGCCTCTATGGCGCTGTGAAGGACGCCATGATCGCGCCTTTGACCGCAGACGGCGCGGTGGATGTCGCGGCGCTGAAGGCGTTGCTGGACCGGCCCGGCAAGCCGTTTGTCTGCGTCATGCTGGCCAATAATGAGACCGGCGTGATCAACGACGTGGCCGCCGTGGCGGAGATCGTTCATGTGCGCGACGGTTGGCTGCATGTCGATGCGGTGCAGGCTCTGGGCAAGATCAATGTGGATTTCAGGGCCCTGGGCGCGGATTCGCTGTCCATCAGCGCGCACAAGGTCGGCGGCGGGCAGGGCGTCGGCGCGTTTGTTCATGACCGCGACTGTACGCCTGTGGCCTTGATCCGCGGCAGCGGACAGGAATTGGGCCTGCGCGCCGGAACCGAGAATATTCCGGGGGTCGCCGCCTTCGCCGCCGCCTTCAAGGCTTGCCAGCCTATGTCGGAGGCCGTATTGAGCGCGCAAATCGCGGTGGAGCGCTCGCTAAAAGCGCTCGGCGTCACCATATTAAGTGAGCAGGCGCAGCGCGTTCCGGGCATTACCGCGATCGCGCAACGGCACTGGCCATCGTCGCTGCAACTGATGCACATGGACCTGGCCGGGGTCTGCGTCTCGTCGGGCTCGGCCTGTTCGTCGGGCAAGGTAAAGTCGAGCCGGATCGTCGCCGCAATGGGGCTGGAGAACCTGGCCGACAAGGCGCTGCGCATCTCCGCCGGATGGACGACGACGCCCGATGACTGGACGCGCTTTTTCGACGTCTGGTCAAAAGGTTATGAAACATATCTCAAGCGTCATGAAAAGACGCTGGAAAAGGAACTGAACTGAACATGGCTGCGGTCAAGGAAACCATCGACACGGTGGCCAAACTCGAAACCTACGAGCATGGCTTCGTCACCGATATCGAGACCGAGTTCGCCCCCAAAGGGTTGAACGCCGACATCGTGCGCTTCATTTCCGAGAAGAAGAACGAGCCGTCATGGATGCTGGACTGGCGACTGGCGGCGTTCGAGCGCTGGCAGGCGATGGAGGAGCCCGACTGGGCCAAGGTCCATTATAGACGCGTCGATTATCAGGATCTCTACTACTATGCGGCGCCGAAGAAGAAGGATGGGCCGAAATCGCTCGACGAGGTCGATCCGGAACTTTTGGCCGTCTATGAAAAGCTCGGCATTCCGCTCAAGGAACAGGCCGTGCTCGCCGGGGTCGAGGGCGCGCCGCGCTATGCGGTCGATGCTGTGTTCGATTCGGTGTCGGTGGTTACGACCTTCAAGAAGGAACTGGCGGCGGCGGGCGTGATTTTCTGTTCGATTTCAGAGGCCTTGCGCGAATATCCTGATCTGGTGCGGCAATATCTCGGCTCTGTCGTGCCGGTGTCGGATAACTATTTCGCCGCGCTCAATTCGGCGGTATTTTCCGATGGCTCCTTCGTCTATGTGCCGCCGGGCGTACGCTGCCCGATGGAGCTATCGACTTACTTTCGTATCAATGCCGAAAACACCGGCCAGTTCGAGCGCACCCTGATCATCGCCGATAAGGAGGCTTACGTCTCCTATCTCGAAGGCTGCACAGCGCCGCAGCGCGACGAAAATCAGTTGCACGCCGCCGTGGTCGAACTGGTGGCGCTGGACGACGCCGAGATCAAATATTCGACCGTGCAGAACTGGTATCCGGGCGATGCCGAAGGCAAAGGCGGCATCTACAACTTCGTTACCAAGCGCGCCGATTGTCGCGGCCCGCGCTCGAAAGTATCATGGACTCAGGTGGAAACCGGTTCGGCGGTGACGTGGAAATATCCGTCCTGCATCCTGCGCGGCGACGGCTGCGTCGGCGAATTCTACTCCATCGCCGTCACCAACGGCGCGCAGCAGGCCGACACCGGCACCAAGATGATCCATCTGGGCAAGAATACCCGCTCGCGCATTATCTCCAAGGGCGTGTCGGCGGGCAAGTCGTCCAACACCTATCGCGGGCTGGTTTCGGCCCATGCCAAGGCGCAGGGCGCGCGCAACTTCACCCAGTGCGACAGTCTGCTGATCGGCAAGACCTGCGCGGCGCATACCGTGCCTTATGTCGAGAGCGACACGGCCAGGGCGCAGTTCGAGCACGAGGCGACGACGACGCGCCTCTCCGAGGATCAACTGTTCTACGCCATGCAGCGCGGACTGTCGCAGGAGGAGGCAGTGGCCCTGCTGGTCAACGGCTTCGTGCGCGACGTGTTGCAGGAACTGCCAATGGAGTTCGCCGTCGAGGCGCAGAAACTGGTGGCCATCAGCCTTGAAGGAAGCGTTGGATGATGACGCTCCACGACGATAAATTAGTCAATTTAATCGATTTTGAAGGTATTGGACTGAGCCAAGATCAGCAGAACTACATTAAAGTCCTAGCTATTGAAGCTGGCTGGGGAGCGTGGGCAACTGATAAATCTTTGGTTTTGCGTAGCCAGGTCTATCTAAAGGGACTGATGACAAACCCAAAAGAACTAACTGATTATGCCATCGTTCTTCTTAAATTGGCCGCTTACGATCCAGACCATGAGTGGGAAGCGCCGCACTTAACTGGGCAGTCAACCGAATTTGCA
>DATMTF010000004.1:0-6468 GCA_035565015.1 Asticcacaulis sp.
CATGCGCCTGGTCAGTCTGCCTGAACCCGACGAGTCCCTGATGGCCGATATCCTGCACAAGCTGTTTCATGAGCGCGCCATCTCGCCCTCGCCCGACCTGATCGACTATCTGGCGCGCCGCATCGACCGTTCGGTGGCGGCGGCGCAAAAAATTGTCACAGATTTAGAGCACTATGCCAATGGACGTCCGTTCAACCGGACCCTGGCCCGCGCCTTTATCGAAGCCCATCAGGGCTCGCTTTTTGACGATGAAGGCTAGTTTTTAAACAAATCGGGCGTAATCTTCTCCCAAAACGTCCCCCAAAACGTCCATAGCTGATGTCATGACCGATTCGACCGCCACCGACCTGCCCGCGCCTACCGAGGCCCCCTTATCCGCTCTGTCGGAGCCCGTCGAAGCCAGGCCCGCGCCCAAACAGAAGGGCTATGATTTCAGCAATGACGCGCCGCTCGACCCGACGCTCTACGTCAACCGCGAACTGAGCTGGCTGGCCTTCAACCAGCGCGTTATCGAAGAAGCAAAAAATCCGCGCCACCCGCTGCTGGAGCGCCTGCGCTTCCTGTCGATCTCGGCCAACAACCTCGATGAATTCTACATGGTGCGCGTCGCCGGTCTGCAAGGTCAGGTGCGCGAAGGCGTGCGCGTCCTCAGCGCTGACGGCCATACGCCAAGCGAGCAGCTCGAATCGGTCAACCGCGCCGCCGGCCAGCTCATGAGCCGCCAGCAGGCGATCTGGACCACCATCCGCAATCAGTTGCACGACGAAGGCCTGATCGTCCTTCAGCCCAGGGACGTCAACAAGACCGATCACGCCTGGCTGGAAAAGCAGTTTGAAAGCCAGCTCTTTCCGGTGTTGACTCCGCTGGCCATCGATCCGGCGCACCCTTTCCCGTTCATCCCCAATCTCGGCTTCTCAATCGTGCTGAAGCTGACCCGTCGCCGCGACGCCAAGACCATGTACGCGCTGGTTCCGATCCCCACAGGCGTCAAGCGCTTCTGGGAGATCGCGACCACGGCGCGCAAGCCCGGCGAAACCGGGCCGCAGCGACGCAAATTCATCTCGCTGGAAAACTTCGTCAGCCTGTTTCTGGGCCAGCTATTCCCCGGCTTCGACATCGTCTCGCGCGGCCTGTTCCGCATCCTGCGCGATTCCGACATTGAGCTTGAAGAAGAGGCCGAAGATCTGGTGCGCGAGTTCGAAGCCCTGATCAAGCAGCGCCGCCTCGGTTCTGTGGTGCGCGTCGAAATCGACGCCTCCATGCCCGAAGACCTGCGCGACTTCATCACCGGCCACCTCAACGCCAAGGCCGAGGACGTGGTGCTGGTCGGCGGCATACTCGGCATGGCCGAGGTGTCGCAACTGATCCCGCGCGACCGCAACGACCTGAAATTCAAGCCGTTCGAGCCGCGCTTCCCCGAACGCATCCGCGACAATGGCGGCGATATTCTCGGCGCCGTGCGCGAAAAGGACATTCTGGTCCACCACCCGTTCGAGAGCTTCGACGCCGTGGTGCAGTTCCTGCGTCAGGCGGCGCGCGACCCGAACGTCATCGCCATCAAGCAGACGCTTTACCGCACCTCCAAGGACTCGCCCATCGTCGCCGCCCTGATCGAAGCCGCCGAGCAGGGCAAGAACGTCACCGCCCTGGTCGAGATCAAGGCGCGCTTCGACGAAGAAGCCAATCTGCGCTGGGCGCGCGCCATGGAGCGCGCAGGCGTGCATGTCGTCTATGGCTTTGTCGAATACAAGACTCACGCCAAGCTCAGCGTCGTCGTGCGGCGCGAGGGCGAATCGTTGCGCACCTATTGCCATTTCGGCACCGGCAACTACCACCCGATCACGGCCAAGATCTATACCGACCTGTCTTTGTTCACCGCCAATCCGGAGTTGGGCCGCGACGCCATGCGCGTGTTCAACTTCATCACCGGCTATGCGCGTCCGGACAAGATGGAGAAACTCTACTTCTCGCCCGTCACCTTAAAACCCGGCCTGATCCATCTGATCGATCAGGAGATTCAGAACGCCAAGGTGGGTAAGCCTGCGCAGATCTGGGCCAAGCTCAACGCCCTGGTCGATCCGATCGTCATCAAGAAGCTGTATCAGGCCTCGCAGGCGGGCGTGCAGATCGACCTCGTGATTCGCGGCATCTGCTGCCTGCGACCGGGCGTCGCGGGCGTATCCGACAATATCCGCGTCAAGTCGATCGTCGGGCGCTTCCTCGAACATTCGCGCATTGTCTGCTTCGCCAACGGTCACGCCATGCCGTCCGATCAGGCGCGCGTCTTCATCTCCTCCGCCGACTGGATGAGCCGCAATCTCGACCGCCGAGTCGAAGCCATGATCCCGATCGAGAACCCGACCGTCCATCGTCAGGTTCTCGACCAGATCATGGTCGCCAATCTCAATGACGAGGCGCAGAGCTGGGCGCTGGGCAATGACGGCGTCTATCACCGCATCGACACCAGCCATTTCGACAAGCCCTTCTCGGCGCACGACTACTTCATGACCAATCCGTCGCTGTCCGGTCGCGGCCGCGGGGTCAAGGATCTGCCGCAGGCCTTCGATCATATCGGCGCCCGCAAGGGATAACGCCCTTTTGAACTGGTCAAAAAGCGCCAAACGCTTTAAGCGCTTTGAGGTTACGCGACCGGAGGCTGGCTTCCTTGAACTATAACACCGCCGTCATCGACATCGGCTCCAATTCGGTGCGTCTGGTCATCTATCGCGTCGAAGGGCGTTCGATCTGGCCGATCTTCAATGAAAAGGTGCTGGCCGGACTGGGGCGCGATCTGAAACTGACCGGCGCCCTGCATAAGGGCGGGCTGAAAGAGAGCCTGATCGCCCTGCGCCGTTTCAAGGCGATTCTCGAATCCTATGAGCTGAACGGCGTCCACGCCGTCGCCACCGCCGCCGTGCGCGAAGCGGTGGACGGTCCCGACTTCGTTGCGCGCGTCGCCCTTGAGACGGGTTTTCAGGTCCGTGTCCTCAGCGGCGCCGAAGAGGCATGGTATTCCGCTCAGGGCGTGCGTTGCGGCCATCTCGACGCGCATGGCGTGGTCGGCGATCTCGGCGGCTCGTCGCTGGAGCTGATCGACCTCGACGCGCCCGCCGATGTCGCGGGCGTCACCCTGCCGCTGGGGCCGTTCGCGCTCGGCGCGCCGCAACCCATCGACCTGAATCGCGCCACGCAGCAGATTCGCGAACAGTTAGAACCGCTTAAAGGACGATTCATCAATCCCTACTTTCACGCCGTCGGCGGCGCCTGGCGCAATCTGGCGCTGATCTGGATGATGAAGCAGCATTATCCGTTGCAGATTGTGCAACAGTTCGAGATGCCCGCGCGCGAAGCCGTTTCCATCGCCCGCCTGATCGCCAGCCAGTCCATCTCATCGCTTGAAAGGCTGCCCGGCGTTTCTAAGCGCCGCATCGAAAACATCTCCTACGCCGCCCTTGTCCTGCAAGGCCTGATCGAAGAGTTGCAATTCGAGAGCCTGTGCTTCTCGGCCTTCGGCCTGCGCGAAGGGCTTCTGTTCGACGCCATGCCGAAAAGCCTGCGCCGCGACGATCCCCTGATCGCCGGTTGCGCCTCGCTGGGCGCGCGCCTGGGAATCAATGACGAACTTGGCGTCGCCCTGGCCGACTGGGCGCTGGAATTCTGCGCCAGTTGCGATCAGGCCCTGTCGCCGCCGCCGGAAAAGCTGGTCCGCGCCGCCGCCAAACTCGCTGACATAGGCGCCTGCCTGCATCCCGATCATCGCGCCGATCTGGCCAGCGATCAGGTCTTGCGCGCCCCCATCCCCGGTCAGAGCCATGAGGAGCGCGTCTTTCTGGCCTGCGCCCTCTATACCCGTTATTCCGGCGATCCCTATACGCGCGAACCGGTGTTGACCGGGCGCATTCTTGGTGAAGACGGCCTGCAACAGGCGACACGCCTCGGTCTCCTGCTCCGCCTCGGCTGCGACCTGTCCGCCAAGTCGGCGCCGCTTCTGGGCCGCTCGCATATCCGTCAGGACGGCGACAACCTCATCCTCAGCGCCAAGGCCGGGTGGGAAGACCTGCTGCTGGGCGAACAGACGCGTCGCCGCGCCAAGGCGCTGGCGCAATCCCTGAAGCTGAACCTGAATATTATCAGCTATACCTAGGAAAAGCCAAAGCTTTCCCTATTCAAGCTCAACCAGTTCAACCTTGGTTCCGTTCAACACCAGGGCCAGCTCGCCATGCTTGAGCCGCAGCGCGTCCTCACCGAACACCTGCCGCCGCCAGCCTTCCAAAGCCGGCACCTTCGCCTTGTCGTCGAGCGCGATCTTCTCCAGATCGGCCACCGTCGCCAGCAGCTTGGGCGCCACGCCCTCCTCTTCGCAGCGGATGCGGAGCAGCACCTTTAGCAGTTCCACCACCGAAGCCGGCACCTGCGCGGGCGGCCCGGATTTCTCCACCTTGGGCGCATAGGCCTCAGGGTCTTTCAGCACCTTGCGCAGAATCTCCGCCAGATCCAGTCCGAACTTGGACGATCCGAACCCCTTGGAGGTCGAACGCAGATGATCGAAGGCCGCCGAATCGGTCGGCAATTGCGTGGCGATCTCGTCCACGCCCTCGTCTTTCAGGATGCGGCCGCGCGGCATGTCGCGTTCCTGCGCCGTGCGCTCGCGCCACGCCGCCACCTGGGCGAAGGCGGCCATGTATTTGGTCGAGGTCTTGCGCGGGCGCAGACGCCGCCATGCTTCGTTCGGGTCGGTGGCGTAGAGCGCCGGATCGGTCAGGGCGATCATCTCCTCGGCCACCCAGTCGAGCCGCCCCTGCTTCGCCAGCCGGTCGCGCAGCTTCGGATAGAGCTTCGCCAGATGCGTCACATCGCCCAGCGCGTATTTCAACTGATGTTCGCTCAATGGACGGCGCGCCCAGTCGGTAAAGCGCGATCCCTTGTCGATATCGATCTTGAGCTTCTGCCGGACCAGCGAATCGTAGGCGACCTGATCGCCAAAGCCCGCCGCCATGGCCGCGACCTGCGTGTCGAATACCGGCTTCGGCAACACGCCGAGATTGACGAAGATCTCCATATCCTGCCGACAGGCGTGAAACACCTTCAACACCTTCTCGTCGGCCAGAATGTCCAGAAATGGTTTCATATCGAGATCGGCGGCCAGCGGATCAATGATCGCGGCATGATCCTCGCTGGCGGCCTGGATCAGGCACAGCTTGGGCCAGTAGGTCGTCTCGCGCATGAATTCGGTATCGACCGTAATGAAAGGCGCGGATTTTATCGCTTCACAGAAGGCGATCAGATCATTCGTGTTTGTAATTGGCGTCATTTTGTAGCTATAGCAAACGCGCTTCGGCTTTAAAGTCTTATTGTCATATCGAGATTCGATTTATACCGCGCTCTAGCAGCAAAGCGTTAGCGCAAGGAAGAGAAATGTCTGAACCCAGCGGCGCCTCCACACCTTCCACCGGTCTCACCTACGCCCAGTCCGGCGTCGATATCGACGCGGGCGAGGCTTTGGTGGACGCGATCAAGCCGCTGGCCAAGGCGACGCGCCGTCCGGGCGCGGAAGCCAGCCTCGGCGGCTTTGGCGCTCTGTTCGACCTGCGCGCCGCCGGTTACGACGACCCGCTGATCGTGACCACGACCGACGGCGTCGGCACCAAGCTGAAGATCGCCATCGAGACGCACCGTCACGACACGGTCGGCATCGACCTGGTCGCCATGTGCGTCAACGACCTGCTGGCGCAGGGCGCGGAGCCCTTGATGTTCCTCGACTATTACGCCACCTCGAAGCTGGACGTCGATACGGCGCGCCGCGTGGTGGCGGGCATTGCCGAGGGCTGCAAGCGCGCGGGCTGCGCACTGGTCGGCGGCGAGACGGCGGAAATGCCGGGCATGTATGGCGACAGCGACTATGACCTGGCCGGCTTCTCGGTCGGCGCGGTCGATCGCAACAAGGTTTTGCCGCGTTTCGACGATCAGCGCGCGGGCGATGTGATCATCGGCCTCGCCTCATCGGGCCCGCACTCCAACGGCTATTCGCTGATCCGCAAGGTGATCGAGGTGGCGGGCCTGTCCTGGGCGTCCGAAGCGCCGTTCGCCAAGGACATGTCGCTGGCCCAGGCCCTGCTGGAGCCGACGCGCATCTATATCAAATCCGTGCTGCCGCTGATGAAGGCAGGCCTGATCAAGGGCGGCGCCCACATTACCGGCGGCGGCCTGATCGAAAACCCGGATCGCGGCGTGGCTGAACATCTGACAGCGCAGTTCGACTTCGACGGCTGGCAATTTCCGCCGGTGTTCCAGTGGCTGATGGAGGCCGGGAATATCGACAAGACCGAGATGCTGCGCACCTTCAACTGCGGCGTCGGCTTCGTCCTCTATGTCGCGCCGAAAGACGCCGACGCGGTGCTGGCGGCGCTCCTGAACGCGGGCGAGGACGCTTTTGTCTGCGGTCAACTGGCGGCGCGGATTTAAAGTTTA
>DATMTF010000005.1:0-5753 GCA_035565015.1 Asticcacaulis sp.
CGCGTAAAATTCTCACGCCCAAGCGACATCAATATATTGTGGAGCGTTCGACAAAAGGCGCCATATTTATTGCGGGAAGGCGTCCTTATGGTTAATCTCCTCGCGATTTACGCGAAAACCGGCTTCATTTTCGGGGAGCGATGATGTCCAGCCTGCCGCCCGCCCTCATCCGACTGTGCCCAGGCCTTGATCTGGAAGGGCGCGAGATCGAATGCGCCGCCGGTTCGCGCTGGCTGATCTGCCCGCGCGACATGACCATGGCCCAGGCCGAAGCCTGGCTCGACTGGGGTGATTCGCTGGCCCGCGACCTGCCGTCCGACGCTCAACCGCGTCAGCGCGACGAGGACGACGTGTTCGACGGCGCCGTCGCCGACTATGCGCACCGCCTGTCGCAATGGGGCCTGAAACTCGGCTATTTCCGCGACAAGACCGACGCCGCCGCCTTCGCCGAAGCCATCGAAGCCACCATGCTGGCCGGTCTGGCCGCGCCGGGGCTGGGCCGCGCCTCCGGTCATCGTGTTCACCCGACCGCGGGCGACCGCCTGCCCGCCGCCAATGAAACCGTCCCGCTCTATCTCGACGATCACGGCGGTCGGACAATGCTGAGCCACCGGCTCGTCGTCGCGCGCGGTCGTCATTTGAGCCGCCATCTCAGTCGGCAACTGGCCGAGGCGCTGGACGGCGTCACCGACGCCATCGCCCGCAGCGAAGGTGATCACCGCACGTCGCTGCGCCACAACACCGCCCTCGCCCGCGCCGCCGCGCGCGCGCGTCGTCTCGGCGCCAGCGACATGCTGATCGCGCGCCAGATCCAGTCCGCCACCGGGCACTGGAGCGACAGCGCCGATCCCGAAGTGGCCAGCGATCCGTTCCGCGCCGTCATCGCGCCGCGCGATCTGGTCGCCGCCGGCGATCCGATGGCGGTGCTGGCCGCCGAAACCGCGCTGGAAGCCGGGCCGCTGGCGCTCGTCTTCGACCCGCAGGAGGCCGAAGCCGTCGAAGCCCTGGCCTTTGCGCCGCGCGCCGCGATCCATCTCGCCCGCTTTTTCGACGACTCCAGCCGCTTCGCGCTGGACGCCTTTTGGGAAACGGTCGGCCTGTGGACGCGCGCCCTCGACATCGAAGCCGCCATTGGCTTCAGCGCCGACGCCGACCATGCCCGCCGTCGCGCGGCGCAGCGCCCGCTGGCACTGACCCTGGCCGGATTTGGCGAGGCTTTGACAGCGCAGGGCCTGTCTTTGCGCGACAGCGCCGGGCTCGATTACGCCGCGCAGATCTTCGCCCTGTTCGAGGCGGCGGCGCTGGAAACCTCGTCGCAACTGGCGGGCCATCTAGGCGCCTACGACGACTTCGCCGCCGAGAAGGCCGAACGGCTCGACTGGCTGAGCCAGCTCACCTGGCGCACCGGCGAACTCAAGGGCCACGGCGACCTCAAGCCGCACGCGCTCGACCTGATCCAGTCGGCGGCCAAACGCGCGCGCAGCCTGGGCCTGCGCAACAGCCAGATCACCGCCATTTACGACGATCCTGAACTGGCCCTACGCCTCGGCGCCCGTCTCGGCGCCCATCCGGTCAGCGAGGCGACGACCCTGATGGAGGCGGGCGACGGCGTCTTGATCCCGACCCTGAAGCCCTGCGTCATCGCCGGTCTGAGGGCGCTGGGGGTGGACGCCTACGAAGCGCGCCGCCATCTGCTCGGCAGCCGGACCCTGCACGACGCGCCGCATATCAACGCCGCCACCTTGAAATGGAAGGGATTGAGCGACTTTGAAATCAGTCGCTTGCAGGACGCCCTCCTGACGGCCAGCAGCCTGCGCGAGGTCATCTCGCCGACCTATCTCGACGCCAATTTCATCCGCGACATCTGGGGCCTGAGCGAGGCGGAGCTGAACGCGCCCGACCTCGATCTCCTCACTCTGATGGGCTTCTCCGCCGACGAAATCTCTGCGGCGGACGCGCACATTTTCGGCCACCGCGATCCGGAAGCGCTGAAACTGCTGGGCGAGGCCGCCTACAACCTGTTGGCGCCCCTGTCGCTCAAGGCGCAGGCCGCGCTGCGCCAGCGGCTCGAAGCCTTCACCGACGCCCCCGACTCAGCGCCGTTCGCGCTGGAGTGGGATCAGGGGGTGCCCGACGTGATGAAGCTCTATTCGCTGGCGGCGTCCGGCGGCCTGCGCGCCCTCAGCGTGACGCGCGCCGACGCCCCGCCCGACTTCACGCTCGACATTCCCGATATGGACGAAGCGCCCAAACGTCTGGCCCCGGAACCGGTCGCGCCGGAACCCGCCCGCGTCATCGAAAAGGTGGTCGAGCGCGAGCGCCAGCGCACCAAGCTGCCCGACCGTCGCAAGGGCTACATCCAGAAGGCGGGCGTCGGCGGCCACAAGGTCTATATCCACACCGGCGAATACGAAGACGGCAGCCTCGGCGAAATCTTCATCGACATGCACAAGGAGGGCGCCGCCTTCCGCTCGCTGATGAACAATTTCGCCATCGCCATCTCGATCGGCCTGCAATATGGCGTGCCGCTCGACGAATTTGTCGACGCCTTCGTGTTTACGCGCTTCGAACCCGCCGGACCGGTCACCGGCAATGATCGCGTCAAGTCGGCGACCTCGATCCTCGACTACATCTTCCGCGAACTGGCCATCTCCTATCTCGACCGTGACGACCTGGCCAATGCCGATCCCGAAGCGCTCAACGCCGACGGTCTCGGCCACGGCGACCGCCCTGCGGAGACGCCCGACGACGCCCTGCCCGCCTCGCAACTGATCTCCAAGGGTTTCGCGCGCGGGGCCCATACCGACAATCTCGTCGTCGTGCCGTTCAACCGCGCGCGCAAGGAAGCCATTAACCCCTTGCCGGACGCTCATGATATAGAAGAAGGCTGATGGCCCGCCTCTTGCTCCGGGCAGCGCAACTCCAGCCAAGGTGTTCTTTTATGAAACATGCCCCGCAACTGGCCATTCTGGCCCTGATGGCCACCCTGGCCATGCCAGCCCACGCGCAGAACGCCGCTCAGGTCGAGCGCGCGCAAAACGGCGCCAACTGCCCGAAATGCAACCTGTTCCAGGCCGATTTCAACAATCGTACGCTGAAGAACAAGAATTTCGCGGGGGCGCGCCTGCGTCAGTCCGATATGGGCCTCGGCATCTTCAACGGCACGACGTTCGCGGGCAGCGACCTGCGCGACATCAACGGGTCCGGCGCCCTGTTCGGCCATGTCAACTTCGCAGGCTCCAACCTGACCAACGCCAATTTTGTCGGCGCCTATCTCGAACACGCCAATTTCCGCGGCGCGACCTTGAATGGCGTCAATTTTTCCGGTGCGGAGATGGGTTCGGCTGTGGGCCTGACCCAGCGCCAGCTCGACACGAGCTGCGGCGACGAATCGACCGTGTTGCCGCGCGGCCTGCGTATTCCTGTCTGCCATCTGAAATAGGGCGGCGGATTTCTTACCGAACACACAAACTAAAAAGCCCGCTTCATATCGAAGCGGGCTTTTCTTCATCAGGCGTTTTTCAGCGGCAGGGCAGTTCGGATATGTAATTCTTTCAATTGCTTGTCCGCAACTTCTGACGGCGCATTCATCATCACATCCTGTCCCTGCTGGTTCAGCGGGAAGGCGATGACCTCGCGGATCGCGGTTTCACCGGCCAGCAGCATGACGATGCGGTCGATGCCGGGTGCCAGGCCGCCGTGCGGCGGGGCGCCGTACTTGAAGGCGTTGAGCATGCCGCCGAACTGGCTCTCGACCACCGAGGCGTCGTAACCGGCGATATCGAACGCCTTGAGCATGATCTCCTGCTTGTGGTTTCGGATCGCGCCGGAACACAGCTCGTAACCGTTGCACACGATGTCGTACTGATAGGCCAGAATGTCGAGCGGATCCTTCGTCTCCAGCGCCTCCATCTCGCCCTGCGGCATGGAGAACGGATTGTGCGAGAAATCGACCTTCTTCTCGTCCTCGTTCCACTCGAACATCGGGAAATCGACGATCCAGCAGAAGCGGAACTGGTCTTCATCCACAAGGCCCAGATCGGTCCCGACCTTGGTGCGCGCCAGACCTGCGAATTTCACAAATTCATCCACCTTGCCCGCCACGAAGAAGGCGGCGTCGCCATTGCCGAGACCCAGTTGCTGACGCAGCGCCTCGGTGCGCTCCTCGCCGATATTCTTGGCGATCGGACCGGCGGCCTCCAGACCTTCGGATGCGCCCTCTGGCGTGCGCCAGAAAATATAGCCGAGCCCCTTCTGGCCTTCGCCCTGCGCCCACGAATTCATCTTGTCGCAGAAGGCGCGCGATCCGCCGCCCCTGGCGGGGATCGCCCACACGGCGGTCTTGTCCTGCTCCAGGATCGAGGCGAACACCTTGAAGCCCGAACCGGCAAAATGGCTGGACACGTCCTGCATCTCGATCGGGTTGCGCAGGTCCGGCTTGTCCGAGCCGTACTTGCTGATCGCCTCCTTGTAAGGGATGCGCTGGAACGGATAGCTGGACACGCGCTTGCCATTGCCGAACTCCGTGAACAGGCCGTGCATGACCGGCTCGATGGCCGCGAACACGTCTTCCTGCGTCACGAAGCTCATCTCGATATCGAGCTGGTAGAATTCCAAAGAACGGTCGGCGCGCAGATCTTCGTCGCGGAAGCACGGCGCGATCTGGAAATAACGGTCGAAGCCCGACACCATCAGCAATTGCTTGAACTGCTGCGGCGCCTGCGGCAGGGCGTAGAACTTACCCGGATGCAGGCGCGACGGCACGAGGAAGTCGCGCGCGCCTTCCGGCGACGAGGCGGTCAGGATCGGCGTCTGATATTCGAGAAAGCCCTGCTCGACCATGCGGTTGCGGATCGACTGGATCACCTTCGAACGCAGCACGATATTGCGATGCAGGGTGTCGCGGCGCAGGTCGAGGAAGCGGTTTTTCAGGCGAATGTCTTCCGGGTATTCCGGCTCGCCGAACACCGGCAGCGGCAGCTCGGCGGCTTCGGACAACACTTCGACATCGCTGACCTGCACCTCGATCTCACCGGTCGGCAGGTTCGGATTGATCACATCGGCGTCGCGCTTGACCACCTTGCCGTCAACACGGATCACGCTTTCGGCGCGCAGGCGCTCGACCTTACTAAAACCCGGCGAGGACGGATCGAACACCAGTTGCGTCAGGCCGTAATGGTCGCGCAGGTCGATGAACAGAAGCCCGCCGTGGTCGCGTTTGCGGTGGATCCAGCCCGACAGGCGCGCCATGGAGCCGGCGTCGGATGCGCGCAGCGCGCCGCAGGTGTGAGAACGGTAGATGTGCATAGGTAAAAGCCGAAAAGCTATGGGAATTTGTCGCCGCGCAGGACACACGACGCGCCCGCAAAGTCAAGCCTTTTTGCCCTTTTCCATCAACAGCCGCGCGCTTTCATCAACAGCGGCGCGCATTGCCACGCCCGCCGCCGACGCTTAGATTACACGGCAAAGGAAACCCGCTTGTCCATCCAGTTGCCCCTCGATCTCGCCGCGCCCGACCGCTACAGCCGCGAACGCTTTATCGCGACCCCCGCGTTGCGCGACGCGCTAAGCGTGCTGGACGCGCCGGAAGCCTGGCTGTCGCCGCACCTGATCCTGCTGGGCGGCCCCGGCAGCGGCAAGACGCATCTGGCGCATATTTTCGCCGCGCAGACCGGCGCGCATTTTTTAAGCGCCGCCGACACTCATGCGCTCGATCCGGCTGCGCTTGAGCCGCGCCCCTATGTCGTCGATGA
>DATMTF010000006.1:0-3898 GCA_035565015.1 Asticcacaulis sp.
AATTGCTTGACGAGGTTCTCCATGACCTGCATCGCCTTGCCGTTCGACTGGCCCTGCGCGGCGGCCCCCTGAATCTCCATCGAACCGAAGCCGTTATAACGCTGGAGCTGTGGCGGGCCGAAGCTCCAGTCCGCCGAGCCGAAGGCCGAGAAGGGAACCATCTGACCGGAAGAATTGCGCACGAACCAGCGGTTGATGTCCTCCGGGCGGGCGCGGAACGGCGCGTCGCCCTGCACATAGACGCGCTTGACGCGGCCCCGGTCGAGGAAGTCGTTGACATAGGTTCCGCCCAGAGCGGTCGCCAGCAGGGCGTTGACGTCAGAAACCTTGACGCCCAGCGCTCCGGCCTTGGTGTTGTCGATGTCGATATGCAGTTGCGGCGTGTCGTCCTGCACATTGGCGCGCACGCCGGTCAGGACGGGGCTTTTGTTCGCCAGAGCGACCAGTTGATCGCGCGCGGCGGCGAGCTGATCATGACCGGCGCCGCTGGTGTCTTTCAGCTCCAGATCGAAACCGGAGGAGTTGCCCAGTTCGCGCACGGGCGGCGGAATGGTCGGAATGATCGTAGCGCTGTGGATGCCGGCGAAGGCCTTGCGCGCGCGCGCCTGAACGGCCTGGACCTTCATGTCGGCGGCGTGGCGGTATTTGAATTCCTTCATGCGGGCGATGACCATGCCCTGATTTTCGCCGGAGCCGCCGAAGCTGAAGCCGGAGATGGAGAAGACGTATTGCACCGCCTTGTCCTTCATATAGACGTCCTGAATCTGCTTGAGCACCGCGCGAGTCTTGGTGGCGGGCGAACCGGCGGGCAGTTGCACGATGGTGGTCAGAATGCCCTGATCCTCGTCCGGCAAGAACGAGGTCGGCAGGGTCATGGCCAGAGCCACCAGCGCGGCGACGATCAGGCCATAGACGCCGAGGAACAGGCCCGGCTTGCGGATGATGCCGCGCACCGATTTCTGATAGCGGTGGGCGAAGACCTGAAAACCGCGATTGAAGGCCGACAGGACGCCATGCACCCTGACGTCCTCATCGCCTTCCTCGGCGGGAGGGATGCCCTCGCCCGGCTTGGGACGATGCAGCAGCGTCGCGCACAGGGGCGGGGTCAGCACCAGCGCCACCACCACGGACAACGCCATGGCGGAAACGAGCGTCACCGAGAACTGGCGATAGATGATGCCCTGCGTGCCGCCGAAAAACGCCATGGGCACGAACATGGCCGCCAGCACCGAGGCGACGCCGATCAGCGCGCCGGTGATCTCGTCCATCGACCGCCGCGTCGCCTCTTTGGGATCGAGCCCCTCTTCGGTCATTACGCGCTCGACGTTTTCGACCACGACGATGGCGTCATCGACCAGAAGCCCGATGGCCAGCACCAGCCCGAACATGGTCAAGGTGTTGATCGAATAGCCGAAGACGGCCAGAATCCCGAACGTGCCCAAAAGCACGACTGGCACGGCGATGGCCGGTATCAGAGTCGCGCGCCAGTTCTGCAGGAAGACGAACATCACGACGAAGACCAGCACGACGGCCTCAACCAGCGTCTTGACCACATCCTCGATCGACAGCTTCACGAATTCGGTCGAGTCGTTGGGAATGGCGTATTTCAGGCCCGCAGGGAAGCTGGGCTGCATGCGCGTCAGCAGCGCCTTGACCTCGTCGGCGGTTTTCAGGGCATTGGCGCCGATGGCCAGCGACACCTGCATGCCGGAGGCGAGGTGGCCGTTCATGCGCGCGGCGAAACCGTAATTCTGCGGCCCCAGCTCGACACGCGCCACGTCTTTCAGCAGGACGGGCGAGCCGTCCGGATTGTTCTTGACAATGATGTTCTCGAACTGCGCCGGAGTCTGAAGCTGCGACTGGGCGGTGATGGTCGCGGTCAGCGCTGTGTCGGGCGTCGAGGGGCTGGCGCCGATCGTGCCTGCGGAAACCTGCGTGTTCTGCGCCTGAATGGCGGCGGTGATGTCGGCGGGGGTCAGCGAATAAGAGGCCAGTTGGTCCGCGTTCAGCCAGATGCGCATCGCATATTGCGAGCCGAAGACGCGCGTGTCGCCGACGCCGTCCAGACGCGAAATCGGATCGTTGAGATTTGACGCTACCCAGTCCGAAATGTCGGCATTGGTCATGCTGTCGTCGTCGGTGTAGAAGGCGATGGCCATCAGCGCCGTGCCCGACGCCTTGTTGACGCGCAGGCCCTGCTGTTGCACGTCCTGCGGCAGGCGGCGCAGGGCCGACTGCACCTGATTCTGAACCTGCACCTGAGCGAAATCCGGATCGGTTCCCGCATCGAAGACGAGGGTAACGCTGGCCGAACCTGCCGATGAGGTCGAACTCATATATTTGAGGCCATCGAGGCCGGTCAGGCTCTGTTCGATCACCTGTGTGACCGAATCCTCGACCACCTTGGCCGAGGCGCCTGTATAGGTCGCATTCACCGTCACCTGTGGGAGGGCGATGCGCGGATACTGCTCGATCGGCAGCACGAAGATCGACAAAAGGCCCGCCAGCATGATGACAATGGCGATGACCCAGGCGAAGATGGGCCGGTCGATGAAGAAGCGGGAAATGTTCACCTTGCTCTACTCCGCTTTGTCAGCGGGCGCGGGCGCCGTCGGCTTGGCGGGTTCGGCCTTGATCGCCGATCCGGCCTTGAGCTTCATCGCCCCTTCGGTGATCACCCTGTCGCCTTCATTCAGGCCGGAGGTGATCTGCCACTGGCTGCCGATCATCTGACCCAGACCGACCTTGCGGCTTTGCGCCTTGCCTTCGCTTCCTGCGATCAGCACCGTGGCGCCGCCTTTCGGATCGAGGATGACCGCACCCTGTGGGATCAGCACACTGTTGGGCGCGGCGCCGTTGACGATGCGCGCGCGAACGAACATACCCGGCAGCAGCACGCCGTTCGGATTGGGGAAGACGGCCCGCAAGGTGACGGAGCCGGTGGACGGATCGACCGTTACGTCGGAAAATTCGATGCGTCCCGTCTGATTATAGCTGGTTCCATCATCGAGAGTCAGGGTGACGTCGGCGTGATCGGGCGCGGTCAACTGTCCCGTGGCGATGGCGCGTTTCAGCCTGAGCAGGTCGGCTGTAGACTGGGTGATGTCGACATACATTTTCGACAGATCCTGCACGGTCGCCAGCGCCGTCGTCTGATTGGCGGTCACCAGAGCGCCGGGCGTCACCGACGACTTGCCGATACGGCCCGAAATCGGCGCCAGCACCTTGGTGTAGTTCAGATTGATGCGCGCGGTTTCGACCGCGGCCTTCTGTATGGCCAGCGTGGCGGCGGCTTGTTTCTCAGCCGCCTGGGCGGAATCGAAATCCGCCTGGCTGATCGCCTTGATCGTGATCAGGTGCTGAGCGCGCTGCGCATTGGTCTGGGCCAGATCAAAAGACGCCTGCGCCTGCTGTTCGGCGGCCAGAGCGCTGTCATAGGCCGCTTGATAAGTCGCCGGATCGATCTGGTAAAGCGACTGACCCGCCTTCACCGCACCGCCCTCAGTAAACAACCGCGCCTTGATGATGCCGGATACCTGAGGCCTGACGTCCGCCACCAGATAAGCCGAGGTCCGACCCGCCAGCTCCTGCGTTACCTGCACAGGTTGGGTGTGAACGACCACATAGCCGACAGGTGCCGGACCTTGTTCTCCCTTCGCAGTTTCTTTCTTCGAGCATGCATTTAAGGACGCCAAACTCAGCAAGGCGAGCGAAACACACACAATCTTGGCTTTAGACATCAGGCCCTCTTCGCAGACAGTCGCCCACATATACGCATGAAACGCGACAATCCATCGTCGTCGCCAAAAAAAAGTTAGAAGGCTAAGTATCGGGGGGCCTAAGTGGATGCGCCATGCTCAAATAAAGGAGATTAAATTCGCCAAGATTCGCGCATGGC
>DATMTF010000007.1:0-3425 GCA_035565015.1 Asticcacaulis sp.
TCTTTTCCTTTTCGTCATCCGCCCTTTGGGGCGGGTGTCGAAAAGGAAGACAGGAAAGATGTGGGGTCAATCGACCCCACACCCCGTAACTGGGTTCAGAGCAGCCCGGCCATGCGCAGAAAATCCCCCGGCGCCACCTGCTCGGCGCGTAAGGTCGGCTCAATCCCCGCCCGGACCAGCAGCGCCTCACCGCCTAAAGCCTTGAGCGAGGCCCGCAGCATCTTGCGGCGCTGACCGAAGGCGGCGGCGGTCAGCTTTTCGAGATTTCTGACGGTGGCGTCGTCGGGACGCTCCGCCTTCGGCGTCAGGCGCACCACGGCGCTGTCCACCTTCGGCGGCGGCGTAAAGGCGCGCGCAGGCAGGTCCATGATCTTCTCACACTCGCAAAGCACCTGTGCGATCACCGACAGGCGGCCATAATCCTTGTCGCCCACCGGGGCCACAACGCGCAGCGCGACCTCAAGCTGGAACATCAGCGTCATCGACAAGGGCCGCCACGGCCCGGTCAGCCACTTGATCAGCAAAGGCGTGCCGACATTATAGGGCAGGTTGGAGACGATATGCGCGCGCGGCGGCAGGTTGCGCTCCGCCAGCATGACAGCCTCATCGATCTTGAGCGCGTCGGCCTCTATGACCTCGAAGCGTTGGCCGTAAGGGGTTTTCAGCTCCTCCAGCAGGTCGATGAAACGCGCATCCTTTTCGATGGCGATCAGGCGGGCGGCCCCGGTTTCCAGCACGGCGCGCGTCAGGCCGCCGGGACCGGGGCCGACCTCGATCACCGTATCGCCGTCATACGGGCCGCCAAGACGCACGATCTTACGCGTGACGTTGAGGTCGAGCAGGAAATGCTGGCCGAAGGCTTTTTTCGCCATCAGGCCGTGCTGCTCGAGGCTTTCGCGCAAAGTGGGCAGGTCGCTCATGCAGCGCGGCTTCGGTTGGCGGCGAGGACATCGGCGGTTCGGATCGCCTCGATCAGGCTGTCGGCGCGCGCAACGCCCTTGCCCGCAATGGCGAAGCCCGTGCCGTGATCGGGCGAGGCGCGCACGATCGGCAGGCCGAGCGTGATGTTGACGCCGCGCCAGAAATCGAGCGCTTTCAAAGGGATAAGTCCCTGGTCGTGGTACATGCACAGGACCGCGTCATAGGCGCGGCGCGCTTCGGCGTGGAACAGGGTGTCGGCGGGCAGAGGGTCGGTGATGTCGATGCTTTCACTCTGCAAGTGATGTGCGACGGGACGCAGGAGATCGATCTCCTCACGCCCGATGGCGCCGTCTTCGCCCGCATGCGGATTGAGCGCGGCGAAGGCGATGCGCGGCTTTGCTATGCCGAAATCGCGGATCAGGGCGGCGTGGGTGATGCGCGCCGTCTCGGTGATGAGGGCTGGGTTGAGATGTTCGGAAACATCCTCAATCGCAACGTGGATGGTGGCCAGCACGACGCGCAGGGCGCCGGAATTGGCGGCGTCGGGAGCGGTCAGCATCATGACCGGACGCGGCGCGACATTGCCGTTGCGGCACAGATCGGCCAGAAACTCGGTATGGCCGGGGAAGCTGAAACCGGCGCCGTACAGCACCGACTTGGCGATGGGGGCGGTGATCAGGGCGCGCGCGGCGCCGCTTTGGCAAAGCTCTACCCCTTCGCGGATCCAGCCGATAATGTGCGGCGCGTGTGCGGCGTCCGGCTGGCCCGGCGTGGCAGGGGCCGTCAACGGACGGTCGAGAACCGGCAGGGCGCCAGCAAAAGCCTGCGGCGCATCTGCGGGCGCAGCGCAGCGCGCGACCGGCGCATAATGGCTCAGAAGATCGGCGTCGCCCAGAACGGCGAAGGCGAGATGTGGCTGGTCTTTCAGCGCGCGCCAGGCTGCGGCGATGATTTCCGGGCCGATGCCGCACGGATCGCCCAGACTGACGACCAGCGGCGACGTTAAGGTCGTCATGGAGCCTCCCTTACTGGAGGTGTTCGATCGTCGCCGCAGCGCGCAGTTCGCGTAAGTAACGCTTGCCCAGCATGGCGAGGCGCTGATTGACCAGATTATCTTCAAGCTGGCTGCGCGACAGGGCGTTGTCGCCCGCCAACTGGCGGCTGCAGACATAGAGGATATTGGTGTTCTGGCTGTTCTTCAGCGGCGCCGTGACCTCGCCTTCCTTCAGCGGATGCAGGGCGTCGGAATATTCCGGCGTCAGGGTGCTGAGCTGCACTTCGCCCAGATCGACCAGTTGCACGCCGGACCCGGCCTTATCGTTCTGATCGTCGAAGGCGTCGCAGGTTTTCACGCGGTCGCTGAACGCGGTCAGGGCGGCGCCGCCATTGCCGTCGGACAAGGGCGCGTAGGCCTCTTTCAGATGGAACAGCATGTCGGCATTGCCGTCTGTCTTGCGACGCAGCAGCAGGATATAGGCGCCATCCTTGGTCATGACGGGCGGGCTCATCTCGCCGGGCTGCAACTGATTCAGCGCGGTTTCTATGGCCGGATCGATATTGCCGGACACCAGCCAGCCTTCATCGCCGCCATTGGCGGCGGAGGGCGCGTTGGAGAACTGGCGCGCGACGGCCTGGAAGGGCGCGACTTTTTTCTGGAGCTGGTCGTACAGTTGTTGCGCGCCCTGCTGCGCCGCCTGCATGGAGCCGGCGACCTGCGGGTCGATGAAGATTTCCGACACCTGATATTGCGGCTTCTGGCCGTCGGCGATCACCTTGTCCATCATGGCGTCGACCTGGGCCGAGCCGACGGCGGCGTTGGAGTGATAACGCCCGCCGACCAGTTCCTGCCAACCGATGCCGGCGCGGATCTGCTGGCGCAACGTATCGGCTTCGACGCCGACGCGCTTGAGTTCGGCCAGCAACTGGTCCTTGCTCATATTGCTTTGACCGGCCATGCGGTTCAGTTCGTCATCGACCTCCTTGTCGGTGACCTTGAGCTTCCAGTGGTCCATCTCCTGCATTTCCAGCTTTTCGTCGATCAGGCTGTTGAGCGCCTGCTGCTGGAAGGCGGCGTAATTGTCCTGAGTGACCTGGACGCCGGAGGTGACGATCAAGAGCAGCATGCGCTGCTTCAGGTCGTAGGAGGTGATCATGTCGCTGTTGACCGAGACCAGCACGCCTTCGCCAAGCTGCGGCAGTTGCGGCGCTTGGGTGTTTGCCGTCAGCGGGGTCTGCGAATCGAAGGCGGCGCCGCCGCTGTTCGCCGTCAGGGGCGGAGGGGTCAGATTCTGAGCTGACGCGACGCCGGCGACCATGACCAGGACGAACGCCGTCGCCGCCGCACCGTGGCGCAAGGCCCGTTTGAGCGTGGGATGACCGGCGGAGGAGGTTGAAAATCGCATAAGGGGCATTCGTCGGCTTGTTGGCTTTGTCAGGATTAACGCACGTCTGAGAACTTGTGACCAGACGTTCCCAATGTGGCGAAGTTAAGTCGGAACAGTATC
>DATMTF010000008.1:0-8032 GCA_035565015.1 Asticcacaulis sp.
AACGGATCATACGATAGGGTAACATCAAACCCACTGAACTCGCAATCGAGTCCCGCTGCTCGCATTCGTGGCGCTGTGCCCACGCTAATTGCTAATGAGGCTTCGGGAGGCATCGCCCCGTAGGACGGTGCCCCCCTTCATCCTTAGAGTATCCGTTTTGATCAAGCCGCATTTTGTGTCCATTTCCGATTGTTTCTGAGCAGTGCGTTTGCCAGCACGATGGCGCACACACCGTCTCCCAGCCATGCGCGAAGCCCCAGGAAGGCTCGTGTTCATAGACGAGACCAGCGTGAAGTCCAACATGACGCCATTGAGGAGGCGTAGCCCAAAAGGCCAAAGGCTTATCGCTGACGCGCCCTTCGGCAAATGGAACACCCAGACATTCATCGCGGGATTACGATGCGATGAATTGGTGGCGCCCTAGGTGATTATAGGCGCCATCAATGGGGCGGCTTTTGATGTCTACGTCACCACACAACTCGCCCTGATACTGCGGTCGGGCGATATCGTTATCTGGGACAATCTGAATGTTCACAAGAGCCCGCGTGCCGCTGAAGCTGTAAGAGCATGCGGCGCATCCATACTGTTCCTGCCGCGATATTCTCCTGACCTCAATCCGATAGAAAAAGCATTTTCAAAACTGAAGACGCTTCTCAGAAAGGCAAAAGCAAGGACGTATGACGACCTATGGAAGGCTGTCGGACGAGTCTGCGCACTGTTCACCCAAGAGGAATGCTCCAACGACTTCAAGGCAACCGGATGTGTTGCAAACTAATCGCCCGACGCTCTAGCCCGGCAGAGACGTCGGGCTTTTTTGCGTCTGATCGAGACCACGCGTTCGCGTCTCAGGTTTATGGATTGCTATATCCGCTGCGAATAGTCACGCAAATACCGCCGGTTACGCCGCACGCGACGTCGGGGCAAAATTGCCTTTTGCACATAAGGGAGAAGTGGTGGTTGGAGGCGGGATCGAACCGCCGACCTGTGGGTTATGAATCCACCGCTCTAACCATCTGAGCTACCCAACCAGACCAGGGCCTCAACCCGCATATTGCGGGGAGGCTGGCCCTATAGCCAATCTGCGGGACGGGTTCAAGCGTCTTTCGTAAATTTAGCCGAACATGCCGTCCTGTAACGGCTCGCCGCGTTGCAGGTCGCGCGACGCGGTCTTGCCTAGCACCTGCCATAGCCGCGCCGGCGGCAGGCCGAGGCCGGGGCGGATCGAGCGGATATTATCGCGGGTGAGCGGCTCACCGGCGCGCACATCCCTGACCACATAGAGCGAGCGGCGGAAGGTCTTGGAGCCAGCTTCCGTACCCAACGTATCATAATGGACGTGGCCGAGCGCCTTCCAGGCGTCCTTGCAGTCGCGCACCAGCGCCGTAAACTCGGCGGGCTCCAGCGAGAACGAGGCGTCCGGTCCGCCGTCCGCCCGCGCCAGCGTGAAATGCTTTTCGATCACCGCCCCGCCCAGAGCGATCGCCGCCACCGAGGCCGCGACGCCGTGGGTATGGTCGGAGAGGCCCGGCACGCAGGCATATTTGGCGCCGAGGTCCGGCACGGTGCGCACATGGGCGTCGGTTATGTCCGCCGGGTAGTTGGACACGCAATGTAAGAGGACAATCTCGCCGGAGCCGAACTTGCGCGCGGTCTGGACGGCGGACTCGATCTCGGACGCATTGGCCATGCCGGTGGACATGATCAGAGGCTTGCCCTTGGAGGCCGCATAGGCGACCAGCGGCAGATCGACCAGCTCGAACGAGGCGATCTTATAGGCCGGGGCGCCAAGGCTTTCCAGCAGATCGACCGCCGTGTCGTCGAACGGCGATGAGAACATGGTCACGCCGTGTTTTTTCGCGCGCGCGAACAGGGCGGCGTGCCAGTCCCACGGCGTATGCGCCTCCTGATAGAGCTTGTGCAGCGAATAGCCGTCCCACGGCCCGCCGTGGATTAAGAATTCCGGGCGGTCAGACTCCATTGTGATCGTGTCGGCGGTGTAGGTTTGCAGCTTGATCGCGTCGCAGCCGGTTGCGGCGGCGGCATCGACCAGTTGCAGCGCGCGGTCGAGCGAGCCGTTATGGTTGCCCGACAGTTCGCAGATAATATAGGGTTCGTGGTCGGCGCCGATCTTACGGCCCGCAATCGTGACCTCAAGCGCCATGCAGCACCTCCGTCAGGGCGGCGATGACGCGCGCCGGATCGTCGTCGGACATGTCGGGATAGAGCGGCAGGCTTAAGGTCGAGGCGTAAAACGCCGCCGCGCCCGGCAAGCGGCGCTGTCCCAGCGCATGCCGTCGCCAGTAGGGCATGTCGGGGACCGGGATGTAATGCACCTGCGTGCCGATCCCGCGCTCGCGCAAACCCGCCATGACGGCTTCGCGCGTCAGGCCAAGCGCGGCGAAGTCGATTGACACGGCGAACAGGTGGAAGACCGGGTCGTGATCAGGCGCGGCCCAGCGCGCGGGCAGGTTCGACGCCGCCAGCGCCTTACGATAGGCGCCGACCAGCGCCTTGCGCCGCGCGATGAAATGGGGCAGCCGCGCCAGTTGCGACAGGCCGAGCGCGCAGTTCAGGTCCGGCAGGCGATAATTATAGCCCAGCTCCTGCATCTCATAGACCCAGGCGCCGCGCTCATCGCCCGTAAACTGCGCCGGGTCGCGCTCAATGCCGTGCGAGCGCAGGCGGCGCAGGCGGCGCGCGCGCTCCGGGTCGTTGAGCAGGATCGCCCCGCCCTCGCCCGTGGTCAGGGTCTTGACCGGATGGAAGGAAAAGCAGGCCATGTCGGAGATTTTGCACGATCCGACCGGACCTTGTGCGCCTACCGAGCCGAGCGCGTGGCAGGCGTCTTCAACGACGAAGGCGCCATGCGTTCCGGCGACCTCGGCGATGTGGGTCAGGTCGATGACGCGCCCGGCGTAATGCACGGGGATCACGCCCGCGAAGCGGTGATCCGGATAGTCGCGCGCGATCAGGCTCAGCGCGTTGTTGAAACTGTCGTCGGTGATCAGGCCAGTGAGCGGATCGACATCGGCGAACAAAACCTGCGCGCCGCAGTAGGCGACGCAGTTGGCCGAGGCCGCAAAGGTGATGGCGGGGACGACGACCACATCCTTGGGGCCGAGGTCTTCGCTCAGAACGGCCAGATGCAGGGCCGCCGTGCCGTTGGCGACCACAACCGCCTCTTGCGCGCCGACGGTTTGCGCCAGTTCGCGCTCGAAGCGCTCGACCAGCGGGCCGGTGGTCAGGAAGTCGGAGGTCAGGGCGGCGGTCACCGCGTCGATATCGCTCTGGTCGATCGACTGGCGGCCATAGGGCAGGAAGCTCATGCCAAAAAACTCACGACAGATAGGCGTCCAGCGCCGCGCGGATGCCGTCGGCGTCGAGCCGTTCGGAATTGTTGTCGGAGGCGTAGGAAAAGCCCTCTGAGACCCTCTGCGCGCCGCGCACCTTGTCGAAGCTCTTGCGCTGATATTCGACGAATTCCGGCTCGATGACATAGCGGTCGTCCAGTTCGATGGTCGAGCGCGCATCGTCGGCGGAGATCATCATTTCGTGCAGTTTTTCGCCGGGCCGGATGCCGATCATGCGATGGCTGGCTTTGGGCGCCATGGCCAGGGCCAGATCGGTGACCAGTGTGGCCGGAATCTTCGGCACGAAAATCTCGCCGCCCTGCATGATCTCAAGACTGGACAGCACGAAATCGACGCCCTGATCGAGCGATATCCAGAAGCGCGTCATGCGCGCGTCGGTGATCGGCAGTTCGTTCGCGCCGCCCGCCAGCAGGCGCTTGAAATAGGGGACGACCGAGCCGCGGGAGCCGACGACATTGCCATAGCGCACCGCGCAGAAGCGCGTGCCGATATCGCCCGCCAGATTGTTGGCGGCGACGAAAATCTTGTCCGAGGCCAGCTTGGTGGCGCCGTAGAGATTGACCGGCGAACACGCCTTGTCGGTCGAGAGCGCCACGATACGCTGCACCCGGTTGTGCAGGCAGGCCCAGACGACGTTTTCGGCGCCGTTGATATTGGTGGCGATGCATTCGGACGGATTATATTCCGCCGCCGGCACCTGTTTGAGCGCGGCGGCGTGGACGACGATATCGACGCCGCGAAAGGCCAGTTGCAGCCTTTGGCGGTCGCGCACATCGCCGAGGAAGAAGCGCAGTTTGGCGATTTTGTGCGCGTCGAAACGCTCCTCCAGATCGCAGCGCATCTCATACTGTTTCAGCTCGTCGCGCGACAGGATGATGATCTTTTTCGGATCGTGCCGCGTCAGCAGGGTCTGAACCAGACGGCGTCCGAACGAACCGGTGCCGCCGGTGATCAGCACGACCTTGTTCTGAACGGGATCAATGCGCGGGGCGAAATCGCGGAAGGACGAGGTGGCGGGCATGGCGGCCTTGGGTACTCGGACGGAAACGGGCCGAGTGTCGGGCGCTGCGCTTAATGCGCCGTTAATGCGCGTTCTGAGCTGGCGCCGGGGCGCGGCGGGGCCGGACCAGATCGCCGAGCGCCTGCGGGATCAGCGCCCATGGCTCGACAAAATAGCGGCTGAACAGGCGGCGCGGCTCATGGACGAAGCGCACCAGCCATTCCAGCCCGATCCGTCCGCTCCAGCGCGGCGCGGTGTACATCACCCCCGCCTCGTAATCGAAGGCGGCGCCGACCGGCAGGATGACGCACGAGGGGAGGCGGTCGTGATTTTGCAGAATCCACAGCTCCTGACGCGGCATGCCCATGCCGACCAGCAGCACCTGCGGGCGCAGGGCCTGCAAGTCCTTGATGAGCGCGTCATTGTCCGGGCCGTCGATGTCGAAATAGCCGGTGCGAACCTCAAGACTGACGCCCGGATGGCGGCGCAATATGGCGGCTTTCGAGGCGGCGTTATGCTCGCGCGCTCCGCCAATATGGCAGACGCGCCAAGCGTTCGCCTGCGCGCGCGCCCAGAAGTCTTCGCGGTAGTCGAGATAGGTGCAGCGATGCTGTCGGCTGAGATCGTAGCCGAGCAGACGTCCCCAGGCGATCATCGGCGTCGAGTCGATCTCGATCAGGTCGGCGCGCGCATAGAAGTCGCGCATGGCGGCGCTTTTACGATAGAGATAGAGGCTGTGCAGATTGTGATTGGCCACGATGGCGCCGCCGCCTTGCGCGACGCGCGCGGCGACGAAGTCGAGCATCTGGTCCGGGGTGATCGCATCGACCTCGGCGCCCAGAAGGGCATGGCGACATGGTTTTTCCATGCCGCCATTCTAAAGACGCGAGTTTGAAATTCTCTCAAAAGAGAGGGTGAATCGGGCCTTAACCTATTCGACCGGGCGCAGGGTGATTTCGACGCGGCGGTTCTGAGCGCGGCCTTCGGGCGTGGCGTTGCTGGCGATCGGGTTGGCTTCGCCCATGCCTGCGACATAGATGCGCTCGGCCTTGACCTTCTGGCCGACCAGATAGCCGGCCACCGCATTGGCGCGGCGATTGGACAGGTCGAGATTATAGCTCTCCGAACCCTGGCTGTCGGCATAGCCGACCACGTCGATATAGGTGGAAGGATACTGGTTCAGAATGGTGGCGACATCGTTCAGCACCGGCATGAAGCCGGAATTGAGATCGGCGCTGCCCGACGAGAAGGTTACGTCGCCCGGCATGTTGAGGACGATATTGTCGCCCTGACGGGTGATATAGACGCCGTGGCCTTCCAGTTTGGCGCGTAAGTCCTTGTTCTGGCGGTCCATATAGGCGCCGACGCCCGCCCCGGCCAGGGCGCCTATCCCTGCGCCAAGCACGGCGTTTTTGCGCGCCTGTTCGCCCTTCTTGTTGCTGAGCGCGCCCGCGGCGGCGCCCGCGACCGCGCCGATCAGGGCGCCGGTCTGGGTGTTGGAGCGGGTCTTCAACCCATTCGAGGTGTCGGTGGTTTCACAACCGGCCAGAACGACCGCGAAGGCCGCCGTCGCCAGCAGGATGTGAGCGGATAAGATCTTACGCATATGGGGTTCCTCAGATGAAAAGGGTGCGTCCTTTTTGGCCCATCTTGCCGCATGCGGTATAAGAAGTGCGCCCGGAACGGCCCGGCAGGGTATCAGAATTCGATAAGCGCGGCCTGTAACCACAAACCGGATCAGGACGCGAAACCCATTTAGCGTTGCGAAACTGAACGCAGGATGAAACGCGGCGCTACAGGCGGTTAAGGCGCCGCCTTATGACACGACCAGACGGTCTGGCTTTCCGGCGGCACGGTCAGGTAGGATTGCGACAAAAGCCGCACACGCGCCAGATTGTCGTTGAGCGCCGCCACCGCGCCCGCATCGTCATGCGCCGAACAGCGCAGCGAGCCGAGCGCCGTGCGCTGCGCCAGGAAGGTCTTGTACGCCGCCGGATCGAGCCGGTAGTCGTAGCGGCGGAACACCGAGCCGTCGGCGGACAGCTCCATGCGCGCGGCCACCGGATCGCTATCGCCGAGCGTGAAGCGCACCAGAGTCCCGTCCGGCTGGCGCTCATACGGCGTGCGCCCGTTGACGCAGGCGTGTTTGGCGTCGAACTCGAACTCGACCGGCCCGGCGCCGGGCAGGGGATGCGGCGAGGCGCCCGCATTGACCTGGCAGACCATATGGACGGCGGCGTCCATCGCCACCGGGGTCGGCGCCTTGGGTTGGGTCAGGCGCTTATAGATGTCGCGGTCCTTGATCAGGAAACCGGCGACGGCGACGACGATGATCAGGCCCAGCAGAATCCAGCCCCACGGGATCGGATGGCGCAGGCGCGGACGCGGCACGCGCAGCGGCTTTTCGATCCTGAGCTTCTCGGCCTTGACGGGCTTCGCTTTTTCCTGCGGCGTCTCGTCCGAGAAGGCGGTCGGGGCGTCCGGTTCGCGATGGGCGTGCAGCTCGGCGCGGTGGCGCATTTCGCGGCGCACGATCAGCGCGATCAGCACCAGCACCAGCAGCGACAGGATGACCATGGCGCCCAGTTGCAGGCGCTCCATGACGGCGCGGTCGGATTCGGCCTTGCGCTGTTCGTCCAGCCGTGCGGCCTGCGCCGAGGCGGCGGCGGTCAGGGCCTTGGTCAGGGCGTCGTCCTTGACGATCTCGTCCTCGGTCTTGGCGTAGCATGGGGTCGAGACGATCTGCGGCTTGATGCCCGCCGAGGCCAGGAAAGTGTTGAGCGCCGAGACGTGGGTGGCGACGAACTGGCCCGCCGCCACGTCGAGATCGCCGCCCGCCGAAACGCTGGACGGCGCCGTCCAGGTGTTGACTCCGACGACTTGGCCGCATTCATTGAGCAGCGGGCCGCCGGAATTGCCGTGATTGATCGGAGCTGTGTGGAACAGGGTGTCGACGCGCGAGCCGTCCGGGTTCGATGAGGCGAACAGGGCGATCGAGCCCTGCGTCACATAGGCGTCGGCGGGCTCCAGCAGCGCCGTGCCGGAACGGTTGAGCAGGTGGTCGGTGACGTCGGGATAGCCCATGGCCACGACGCGCTCATTCTTATAGGGCGTCAGATAGAGCGACAGGGGGTCGATCTTGAGGTTCGGCGCGGCCAGCAGGGCCAGGTCGCCCTCGACCCACGGCTTGACCAGCTTGACCTGCTGATAACCGGCGCCGGTGTCCTTGTGCGGCACGATGTAGATATCGACGGACGAGGCTTCGGGCGGCGCCTCGACGACGTGATAATTGGTGACGATATAACCGGGCGCGACCACGAAGCCCGACCCCATGCCGACCGTGTCGAGCGGCTGGCCGCCGAAGCCGCGATAAACGACGAGGACGCGCACCACCGACTGTTCGGCGGTTTTCAGCGCCTTGGTCGAATTGACCGGTTGCAGCCCGGCGTCGACCATGTCGGTCAGCGAGCCGCTGGAGGCGTCGTTATCGTCGTTCTGCGCTTGGGCGTAGGCGCCCGTCAGCAGCAGCGTCAGGCATGCGAGGACGAGGGCCGCGACAAGGCGCCACGACCGCTGAAAAGGTTGCGAAATTGCCGCCCCAGCTCGATGCACGATTCGATTCCGCGCCGGTCCATCCGGCGTTTTGCGCTTCATAGCGGAG
>DATMTF010000009.1:0-2662 GCA_035565015.1 Asticcacaulis sp.
GCGTTGCGCTCGATGCAGGGTATCTGCACCAGGCCGCCGACCGGATCGCAGGTCAGGCCGAGATTATGCTCCATGCCGATCTCTGCGGCGTGTTCGATCTGGGCCGCGTTACCGCCCCAGACCGCCGCCAGACCGCCTGCGCCCATCGAGCAGGCGACCCCGACCTCGCCCTGACAGCCCATCTCCGCGCCGGACAGCGAAGCGCGCTGCTTGTAGATCATGCCGATCCCGGCGGCCGTGAGCAGGAAGCGCCCGATCTTGCCGTCTGCGCGCGTATCGGCGTCACCCCAGCCGTCAAAGGCGCAATAATAGCGGATCAAGGCGGGGATAATTCCTGCCGCGCCATTGGTCGGCGCGGTGACGACGCGCCCGCCGACGGCGTTCTCCTCATTGACCGCCATGGCGAAGACGTTGAGCCAGTCGAACAGGCGCTCCGACTCCTGATTGTGCTGCTCGTGCGTCAGGGTCTCGAAAAGCCTGCGCGCGCGACGCTGGACGCTGAGGCCGCCGGGCAGGACGCCCTCCGAGCGCAGGCCACGGTCAATCGCGCCGTTCATGGCCTGCCAGACGCGGAGCAGCCCGGCGTCCGTCTCGGCGCGCGGGCGTTTGGCGTCCTCATTGGCCAGCACGACGTCATAGATGTTGCCGCCATGGCGCGCGCACTGCTGCAACAGCTCCGCCGCCGAGGCGAAGGGGAGGGGGCCGCTGGCGGCCAGACCGATCAGGTCGTTTTCCGGTGGGCGGCTCAACTGTTCCGCCGAGGCGATAAAGCCGCCGCCGACCGAATAGAAGGTGGTCGAAAACACCTCGGCCCCCGCCTTGTTGTACAGGCTGACCCTCATGCCGTTCGGATGGATGTCCGGCAGGATGTCGCCGCGAAAATCCATGTCGCGCTGGTAATCGAACGGGACCGTCGGGCCGCCGAACAGGGCCAGCTCGCCGCCGCCTTTAAAGCGCGCATAGAGGGCTTCGGCCTCGTCGGGATCAATCGTGTCCGGCTCGGCGCCCAGCAGGCCGAGAATCGCCGCCTTGTCCGAGCCGTGGCCGATGCCGGTCAGGGCCAGCGAGCCCTGCAATTCGACCATCACCCTGACGGCGCGGTTCAACGCCCCGGCGTGATGCGCGTCGATCAGGGCGCGTTTGGCGATACGCATCGGCCCGACCGTGTGCGAGCTGGACGGGCCGATGCCGATTTTGAAAATGTCGAAGACGGACAGCATGGCCTTGCCTTTTCTGCGAGCTTACCGCCAGTTCAGCACGACCTTGCCGGACTGACCAGAGCGCATGATATCAAAGCCTTGCGCGAAATCGGCGGCGGGCAGGCGGTGGGTGATGATGCGCTCCAGTGGAAAGCCCGCCTCGATCAGGCCCAGCATCTTACGCCAGGTCTCGAACATTTCGCGGCCATAGACGCCGCGCACCGTCACCGCCTTCATGATCACGTCCGACCAGTTGAACATTGTCTCGCCCGCCGGTATGCCGAGCAGGGTCAGGTCGCCGCCCATGCGCAGGTGCTGAAGCGCCTGCGGAATCGCCGGTTTGGCGCCGCTCATCTCCAGCGCCACGTCATAGCCATGCGTCACGCCCAGTTCGTGACGGACATCGTTCAAATCTTCCTTCGACACATCGACCGTGCGCACATCGGCGAACCTCGCCGCCAGCGCCAGACGATACGGATTGATGTCGGTCAGGGTCACTGAGCGCGCGCCCGCAAATTTCGCCACGCCCGCCGCCATGATGCCGATCGGACCCGCGCCGGTGACCAGCACGTTCTGGCCCAGCATATCGGTCTGCTGCACCGTGTGGACCGCATTGCCGAACGGATCCAGCACCGCGCCGAGTTCATTGGAGACGCGCTCCGGCAGCGGCACGACATTGAAGGCCGGGACTACGACATAGTCCGCGAACGCGCCGGGCCGGTTAACGCCGATGCCTTTTGTGTCCGGGTCGAGATGGAAGCGGCCCATGCGCGCGGCCTCGGAATTGAGGTCGATGACATGCCCCTCGGCGGAGACGCGCTGACCGAGGCGCAAAGATCGCGTCACCTCTGGTCCGATCTCGACGATCTCGCCTGCGAATTCATGGCCGGTGATCATCGGGACGGGGACGTTCTTCTGCGACCAGTCGTCCCAGTTGTAGATATGGATGTCGGTGCCGCAGATGGCGGTGTGCGTCACGCGGATCAGCACATCGTGCGGGCCGGGTTGCGGCACGGGCGCCGAGGTGCGCCAGATGCCGGGCTCCGGCTTGAGCTTGGCCAGGGCCGTCATCTGCGTCGGGAGGGTGTGCGCGGTCATGCCAAGAGGCCTTATGTCGTCGCTCATTGGACCACCCCCAGTTCGCGCCCGACTTTGGTAAAGGCGGCAATGGCGGCGTCGATCTGATCGAACGTATGCGCCGCCGACATCTGGGTGCGGATGCGCGCCTGATCGTCCGGCACGACCGGATAGGAGAAGCCGATGACGTAGATGCCCTCATCCAGCAGGCGCGCAGCCAGGGCCTGCGCCAGACGCGCATCGCCCAGCATGACCGGAATGATCGGATGCCCGCCCGGCAGGAGATTGAAACCGGCGGCCTGCATGCCGGCGCGGAAGCGCTCGGCATTGGCCGTCAATTGCGCGCGCAAATCATCGCCCGCCTCGGCCAGATCGATGGCCTTCAT
>DATMTF010000010.1:0-10294 GCA_035565015.1 Asticcacaulis sp.
GAGCCTTATTAAAGAATCGGCGCTTCGCGCCCTTCGTGACCGGTGGTCAGGCAGAAGGCCTCCAGGACACTGATAATCTGTGTAAATCTGCGTAATCTATGGTTCCCTTTCTACCTCAGGATCACCACAAACGTCTTCAGCACCGGTTCAACCACCCGCCATGCGCCCTGATAACCGGGACGGAAGATGAAATGGTCGCCGGGTCGCAACTCGACCGGCGCATGGCCGTCCTCGGTGACGACGGCATGGCCCTCGACCAGGGTGCAATATTCCCATTCGTCATAGGACACCCGCCAGCTTCCCGGCGTCGCGGCCCAATAGCCCGCAAACGTATTCGGCGCCGTCTGATCCAGCGTCCACGAGGTAAAACGCGGATCGCCGTCGATCACCTTGTCGGGCTCAGGCGCGCCCACTTCCGGTTCGGGCAAGCTGTCGCGGTCGAATTTGAGAAAATTCATCGAAAGGCTCCCATTATGCGAAAACCCTCCGACAGGTCGGAGGGTTTTGCAAAACGCATAGACGTGATCGCAGCCGTTATTTCGGCGCCCTCTTACTTGGGAGCAAGGATCATGATCATCTGCTTGCCTTCCATGCGCGGCTCGTATTCGACGCGCGTGGTCGGCTCGAAATCGGCCTTGACCTGATTGAGCAGCTTCATGCCCAGTTCCGGGTGCGCCATTTCGCGGCCACGGAAACGTAAGGTCACCTTGACCTTGTCGCCGTCCTCGAAGAAGCGGTGCATCGCCTTGGCCTTCACCTCATAATCGTGCTTGTCGATATTGGGGCGAAGCTTGATTTCCTTGATTTCGACGATCTTCTGCTTCTTGCGCGCCTCGGCCTTCTTCTTCTGCTCCTGGAAGCGGAACTTGCCATAGTCGAGAATCTTGCAGACGGGGGGATCGGCGGTCGGAGAGACCTCCACCAGATCCATGCCTGCTTCCTCGGCGGCTTCGAGGGCGGCGGAAGTCGGCATAATGCCTTGCTTTTCGCCGTTTTGGTCGATCAACAGAACGCGCGGAACCTTGATCTCTTGATTGATGCGGGGGCCGTCTTTGGGAGGCGGGGCTTGAATCGGGCGACGAATAGGTCGTTCTCCTGAGGCTGTTCATGGGGTCGGTTAAAACGCGAAAGATTATGACTTTCCTTGCGCTTCGGATCAATCCCCAATGCGCGCGAAAGGTTAAAATTTCGGGATTTGCACGAAGGTTGCGGACCAGGTGTGTCCGCCTTGCGCCGTTTACATAAGCAATCGACGGTAAACATCAAGGGTGCGCGCGCACATGACCTCAAGGCTGAACAGCGTTTTGACGCGCGTGCGGCCCGCCAGCCCCATGGCGAATCGCGCCTCTGCGTCGAGGTCCATCGCCGCGCGCATCGCCTCGGCCCAGGCGTCGGCATCGCCCGGCGCGACCAGCCAGCCGGTCTCGCCCGGAACCACCGTCTCCACGGTCGCCCCGTGCTTAGAGGCCAGCGGCGGGCGCAGCATGGCCTGCGGCTCCACGGCGGTGCGTCCGAAGGCTTCCGGCTCCAGCGACGGCGCCAGCGCGTAATGACAAAGCTGATACGCCGTCGGCATGTCGGCGCAATGCCCGACCAGCTTCACATGCGCATCCAGACCATGCGCCGCAATTGCCGTCTTCAGTTCGGCGGTGTAGCCGCTGCGCCCCTGATCGTCCCCGGCCAGCAGGATGACGAAATCCTCGCCGCCCGCCGCGCGCAACTTCGCCGCCGCCTCGACGATCAGCGCCTGCCCCTTCCAGCGCGTCAGCCGCGCCGCCAGCAGAAAGCGGATGCGCATCTCCGGCGCGCCGGGATCGCCCGCATGCGGCAGGCCCCAGGCCGCCTCCAGCTTCATCACCCGGCGCACATCGAACCCTTCTGGATCGAAGCGTTTGAGGTCGACCCCGCGCGGTATGCTGATCACCTTTTCCGGCGCCGCCTCCGGATAGACGGCCAGAATATGCGCGCGCGTATAGTCGGAATTGGCGATGGTCAGGTCGGCGCGCGTCATCTGACGATTGTACCAGCGCTTGAGCGCCGACTTCGCCTTATAGATGCCGTGATAGGTGGCGACGGACCTGATCTTTTCCGCTCGCGCCGCCGCAATGGACGCCAGGGCCGGGGCGCGCGAGCGCACATGCACGATATCGACCCGTTGGCTGCGGATAATCCGTCGCAAAGCGCCATGAACCCGCCATTGCACAAACGGATTTTTGCTGTGGACCGGCAGGTTGATCACCGTCGCCCCGCCCTTTTCCAGCCGTTCCTGCAATCGCCCGCCCCTGCTGACGACGATCGAACGCCCGCCCGCCGCGACGATCGCTTCGGAGACGTCGAGCGCGGTCTGCTCGACGCCGCCCGTGTCGAGTTCGGGGACGACTTGCAGAACGCAGGCGGTGAAGGGCTGATCGGACATGGATTGTCTGTGCGGGTAAACAATGGCAAAGCATTGACCATGACCGACTTTTTAAATCAAGCATTGCAATGGCTCGATGGCCCGAACGGCGACCGCATCGCTTATCGCCGTATCGAAGGTCAGGGTCCGACCCTGCTGTGGCTGGGCGGTTTCCTGTCCGACATGACCGGCTCGAAAATCGCTTACCTGAGCGATCTGTGCCGCCGCGAAGGCCGCGCCTTTGTCTGTTTCGACTATTTCGCCCACGGCGAGACGGGCGGCGACTTTGCGCAAGCCTCGGTCAGCCGCTGGCGCGATAACATGCTGGTCGTGGCCGACAGCATCGACGGGCCTTTGGTCGCTATCGGCTCCAGCATGGGCGCGCATATGTTGGCCCTGCTGCTGAAGGCGCGTCCGGGCAAGGTCCGGGCGGCGGGCTTTATCGCCCCGGCGCCGGATTTCGCCACCAAACTGATGCTGCCGTCTTTGACCCCGCAACAGCGTGAAGCCTATGAAGCGACCGGCGTTCACAACATGCCCGGCTATGACCGCCCTGTGCCGCTATCAAAAGCGTTTTTCGACGACGCCGCGCAGCATGAGGTGTTGAATGCGCCCATCGCCTTTGAAGGCCCTGTCCGTATTCTGCACGGCATTCAGGACTTGGTTGTGCCGTGGCAGCACGGCGTCCGGCTGCTGGAAACCCTGACCACTGCGGATGCGCGCATGGAGTTGATCAAGGACGGCGACCACCGCCTGTCGCGCCCGCAGGATTTGCAGAGGCTGGGTGAAATGGCAAATGGGCTTCACGGCATGGCATCAGGCAAAAATTGACAATTTATATGAAATCTGTCATACATGAACCCTATTGCCGGAAAAGCCGCTATGTCCCGAAATCGTCAGTATAGAAGCGAACCTGACCAGCCGATCTCCGGCGTCAGCGAAGCGTCGACTGTGCCTTTCCACCTGCAACTGCAAATCGGCGCCGATGGCCGCGTCCTGATTCCCTCAGAACTGCGCCGCCAGATGCGTTTGGAGACAGGCGGCGTCGTCAATGCCGAACTGGTCAATGGTGAATTGCGACTGCTCAGTCCTGCCGTAGCGCTGGAAAGACTGGAACGCCTGTTCGCGCCGCTCCGAGATGGTCCGTCTCTGGTCGATGAGCTTATTGCGGACCGCAGGGCCGAGGCGGCGCGCGAATGAGCGCGGTTCTGGACGCATCGGCCCTCCTGGCCATGCTGTTGTATGAACCGGGTCGCGAAACAGTGTTGGCCGCCCTGAAGGGCGCCGCCGTCAGCGCCGTCAATATGTCAGAAGTCTATGCCAAGATAGCCGAAAAAGGCTTGGACATGGAGGCGGCGCGAAAGGCGTTTTCAACTCTGCCGTTTGAAGTCACGCCTTTTGACGAGGCGCATGCCTTCCTGGCCGGGCAGTTGCGCGTTGCGACACGCGCTTATGGACTATCCTTCGGCGACCGCGCCTGTCTGGCGACGGCCATGCTGGCGAAACGAGCCGTGCTGACCGCGGATCGGGCTTGGCTCAGGCTCGATTTAGGCATAGACATCGTCGCGATTCGCTAACCTAAGCGATCCTTCAGAATATCTCCAACTCTAAGCGCGTTCGCCACCGTGGTCAGGGTCGGATTGACCGCTGAGGCAGAGACGAAGAACGACGTGTCGGTGACATACAGATTGTCCAGCTGATGCGCCTTGCAGCTTTCATCCAGCACGCTGGCCGCCGGATCGCGCCCGAAGCGGATCGTGCCGCACTGGTGCGCGGTGCCGTAAAGCGGCAGCAACGAATCGATGGCGAAATGCGGCTCGAACAGGGTGTGCTGGCGCAAAGAAAAGCCCTTCAAACCCGCCTCCAGTTTCTTGGTCAGGCGCAGATGCGAGGTCAGATTGTTCGGCGTATAGGTCAGCTTGATCTGGTCGTCGTCGGTCAGGGTGACCCGGTTTTCAAACCGCGGCAGGTCTTCGCTCATGGTCAGAAACGCGACCATGTGGCGCGCAATGTCGTCGGTCAGGAAGTCGGGAATCAGGGCCGGAGGTATGATGTCGGAAATCTGCCCTTCCAGCGTCTGGCCGTTCATATATTCGAGCAGTTGGATCTGCCCCATCGGATACGGATAATTGTCCGCCGGATCGCCAAAATAGAAGTCATTGACCGCGAAGGTCTTGGGGAAGGTCGAATCGAAGCGCTCGGCCATGATCGAGATCACCGCCGAGGTGGTGTGGAACATATAGTTGCGCCCGACCAGGCCCGATGAATTGGCCAGCCCCTCCGGATGGTGTTCGCTGCGCGAGCGCAAGAGCACGGCGGCGGAATTGGCTGCGCCCGCGGCCAGCACGAAGATGTCGCCCTTGAAGCTGGACAGAAGGCCGTCGGCGCTCATCGTATGCACGGCGGTCACGCTCTTGCCGTCGCCGGAGGTTTCAAAGCGCAGCACCTTATGGCCGGTCAGGACGGTGACATTGGGCAGGTCGCGGATCGGCTCGATGACGATGGTGCGCGCGTCCGACTTGGCTTTCAAGAGGCACGGAAAGCCGCCGCAGGTCGTGCAGCGCACGCACTTGGAATGCAGCGGATTGGCCTCGTCGCGGTTGATGCCCAGAGGCAGGGGCGACGGGTGCCAGCCAAGGCCTTCAAAGTGCGATTTGAGCTTGGCCACGCCCGGATCGTCGGAGATCGGCGGATAGGGATAGGGCGGATCGTCCGGCAGATCGTTCGGGTCGACGCCGCGTTCGCCATGCACGCGCCACAGCTTTTCCGCCTCGGTATAGTAGGGCGCATAGTCGGTATAGCTGAGCGGCCAGGCGGGCGACAGGCCGTCGGCGTGATCGACCGCTTCGAAATCGCGCTCTTTCATGCGCATCAGGGCGGCGCCGTAAAAGGTGGTGTTGCCGCCGACCCAGTAATTGGTGTTGGGAATGAAGGGCTTATCCTCCTTATCGAGCCATTCCTCCTTGGTGCGGTAGCGGTGCTCGACAAAGACCGCGTGCGCGTCCCAGTTCTGCGGCTCAACCGGCAGGACTTCGCCGCGTTCGAGGATCAGGATCTTTTTGCCGGTCTTTGCTAACCGGTAGGCCAGCGTCCCGCCGCCCGCGCCCGAGCCGACAATGACGATGTCATACTGCGTGGTTTCGCGTTGTAAGGCTTCAGGCATGGCTACTCCGGTATCTGGTATTTGCTGGCGCCCCAGCGGATCAGCGGCGTGATCAGCCCATCGGGCAAAAGCGTCATGGCGGCGACGGCAATTTTGTTGACGAGGCCGGTGACGATCACTTCCCGGCCCGCCTCATTAGCGCGGATGGCGGCGGCGACCACGCTGCCGGTGGATTGCGACAGGCGTTTGGGTTTCTGATCCAGCACCTTCGTCATGCCATTGGCCTGCTGGAACTCGGATTCGGTCGTGCCGGGGCACAGGGCGGTGACATGCACGCCCTTGTCCGCGACCTCCGCCGCCAGCGAGCGAGAGAATTTCAGCATGTAGGCCTTGGCCGCCGGATAAAGCGTGTGCCCCGCCGCGCCCGGCGAAAAGGCGACCATGCTGGAGACATTGATGATGCGGCCAAAGCCGCGCGCCAGCATGCCCGGCAGCAGTTCATGCGCCAGAATCGTCGGCGCGGTCACGCAGACCTCAAGGAAATCGACCTGCTGCTGCGTCGAGGTGTGGCTGAAGGTGTGGGCCAGCGAATAGCCGGCATTGTTGATCAGGCCGTCCACCGCCTGACCGTTCAGCCGGTCGAGCAGGTTTTGCACATCTTCGCGCCGCGACAGATCGGCGGCGAGACAGCGCGCCGTCACGCCATGCCGTTCGCCAAGCTCCGCCGCCAGCGCCTCCAGCCGGTCGAGCCGCCGCGCGACCAGAATCGGATCATGCCCCATGGCCGCATATTGCCGGGCGAATTCCGCGCCAATGCCCGAAGACGCGCCGGTGATCAGAAAGGTGCGGGCCATGAGGCGACTCCCTGAAAGACAGGTAACCTAATCCCTGTTTTGTGGCCTGATAAAGTCCCATATCGCGCCAAGGCCATCACGATAAGTTGGATATGAGGGCCGCCAGCCCAGTTCGGCCTTGGCGCGGGCGTTGGCGACGCGCTTATTGTCGCGATAGAAGCGCTGCATCGGACCGGACAGGCAGGGATCGTCCCACGCGATCACCGGCGGCAAGGGCAGCCCGGTCAGGCCGGCGGCGAATTCCAACACCGTATCGGCAGGCGCCGGCTCGTCGTCGCAGAGATTATAAACGCCGCCGGGACGGGCGCGCGCGACCGAGGCCATCAGGGCCGTGGCGCAGTCGTCGTGATGCAGGCGGGAAAAAACATGACCGGGCTTATGGATGCGCCGCGCGGTTCCGTCCCTCAGCCGTTCGATGACATTGCGTCCCGGCCCGTAAAGGCCCGGCAGGCGGAAGACCTGCGCGCTGCGCGTCAGCCATTGCTGTTCCGCCTTCACGCGCCGCGCCCCTTCTTTGGAGGTCGGCGAAAGCGCCGAATCCTCGAACACCCAGCCGCCGTTCCGGTCGCCATAGACGCCGGTGGTGGACAGGTAGCCGACCCATTGTCCGCCAACATAATCGCCTATCGTCGCAAACGCCGGGCAGCCGTCATCATAAGGCGCGGGCGTGATCAGGGTCAGATCGGCGTCGCAGGCGCGCCGTAAGGCGCTGGCGTCCGCAGGATCAACCGCTTCGACGCCCTGTGCGTTCAAAGCCGCGCGCTTGATCTCATCGCGGGCGGTGGCGCGGATCGTAAAGCCCGCTTGTCGCGCGGCGGTCGCGAACGCCTGACCGATAAAGCCATAGCCGAAAATAAAGGCCGTGCGGCTCACTTCGGCGCGGCGGCCTGAGCGGAGGCTGACGCCGCGGCCGCGCTGGCGGCGGCGTCCGCCTTCGCCTGAGCGGCCTTTTGCTCGGCCTCGTGCTGGCGGCGCTGATCGCGTTCGCGCACCATGCGGTAATAGTCGGGCATTTCTATCGCGTGGCCGAACGGCGGCAGTGAGCGCGTCCCCAGACCCTGCGGCCAGACCAGGCTCAGGGCGATCAGCAGCAGCGCGAGTATGGCGGCGGCGGGGAAGAAGATCTTGGCTTGCATGGCCCGACTTATAGGCGGTTCGCGCCGCGCGCGCCAGCCTGCTTTTCGAGGGCGCATAATGCCGCGCGTTATTTTGTCCCGTGGACCTTGTGTGATGCAAATGTCACACCATATCCAGACCACTGGCGGGTCGCTTCAGTGGGAGGGCGCGTCGGAATTTTCCGCCTTAAAAGGGGACCAAAAAACCTATGAATATCGAAAAATATTCCGAAAAAACGCAAAAACTGATTCAGGCCGCCCAGAGTGCCGCCCAAGGGTCGAGCCATGCCTATTTCATGCCCGTGCATGTGCTGAAGGCGCTGATCGACGACAAGGATTCCATCGCCCTGCGGCTGATCACCCTGGCCGGCGGTCGCGCCGACGCCTTCGCCGCCTCGGTCAATCTCAGCCTCGGCAAGCTGCCGAGCGTCAGCGGCGACACCCAGCTTTATATGAACAACGACACGGCGAAACTGTTTAACGCCGCCGAAACCGACGCGCAGAAGGCGGGCGACGCCTTCGTGACCGTGGACCGTTTGTTCGTCGCCGCGCTCGACACGCCGGACGGCGTCGCCGCGCTGAAGGCGGCGGGCGTGACACTGAAACAAGTTCAGGCCGCGCAAGCCGAATTTCGCAAAGGCAAGCCCGCCGATTCCGCCACCGCCGAAAACGGCTTCGAGGCGCTGAAAAAGTATGCGCGCGACCTGACCGAGGCTGCCGAGGAAGGCAAGATCGACCCGGTGATCGGTCGCGACGAGGAAATTCGCCGAACGATTCAGGTGCTGGCCCGCCGCACCAAGAACAATCCGGTGCTGATCGGCGAACCGGGCGTCGGCAAGACCGCGATCGTCGAAGGCCTGGCGCAGCGCATCGTCAATGGCGACGTGCCGGAAAGCCTGAAAGACAAGAAGTTGTTCGCGCTCGACATGGGCGCCCTGATCGCGGGGGCGAAATATCGCGGCGAGTTCGAGGAGCGGCTGAAGGCCGTGCTGAACGAGGTGACGACCGCCGAAGGTCAGATCGTGCTGTTCATCGACGAGATGCACACCCTGGTCGGCGCGGGCAAGTCGGACGGGGCGATGGACGCCTCCAACCTCTTGAAGCCCGCTCTGGCGCGCGGCGAACTGCACTGCGTCGGCGCGACCACGCTCGATGAATACCGCAAGCACGTCGAAAAAGACCCGGCCCTGGCCCGGCGCTTTCAGCCGGTCTTCGTGCAGGAGCCGACGGTCGAGGACACCATCTCGATCCTGCGCGGCCTGAAAGAAAAGTATGAGGTCCACCACGGCGTGCGTATCTCGGACGGCGCCATCGTGTCGGCGGCCACCCTGTCGAACCGCTATATTCAGGACCGTTTCCTGCCCGACAAGGCGATCGACCTGATCGACGAGGCCGCGTCGCGCGTGCGCATGGCGGTCGATTCCAAGCCGGAGGAACTGGACGAGCTGGACCGCCGCATCGTGCAGCTCAAGATCGAACGCGAGGCCCTGACCAGGGAGACCGACGCCGGTTCGCGCGCGCGGCTGGAAAAGCTGACCGACGAACTGGAAGACCTTGAAGGCAAGTCGTTTGCCCTGACCGAACGCTGGAAGGCGGAAAAGGACAAGGTCGGATCGGCAGCCCGTGCGCGTGAGGCGCTGGACCGGGCGCGCATTGATCTCGCCAATGCGCAGCGCGTCGGCGATCTGCAAAAGGCGTCGGAGATTCTGTACGGCCTGATTCCGCAATTGGAGAACCAGTTAAAGGCGGCCGAAAACGCCTCGACGGAGAGTGCGGCCCTGACGCCAGAGGTGGTCGATTCCTCGCAGATCGCGCAGGTCGTGTCGCGCTGGACCGGCATTCCGGTCGACAAGATGCTGGAAGGGGAGCGCGACAAGCTGCTGCGCATGGAGGACGAGTTGCGCAAGCGGGTCGTCGGTCAGGACGAGGCCCTGGTCGCCGTGTCCGACGCCGTGCGCCGCGCGCGCGCCGGGCTGAAAGACCCGAACCGGCCGATCGGCTCCTTCCTGTTCCTCGGCCCCACGGGCGTCGGCAAGACCGAGCTGAACAAGGCGCTGGCCGAATTTCTGTTTGACGACGAGACGGCGATCACTCGCCTCGACATGTCGGAATATATGGAAAAGCATTCGGTGTCGCGCATGATCGGCGCGCCGCCGGGCTATGTCGGCTATGACGAAGGCGGGGCGCTGACCGAATCGGTGCGGCGCAGGCCGTACCAGGTGGTGCTGTTCGATGAGGTCGAAAAGGCGCATCCGGACGTGTTCAACATCCTGTTGCAGGTGCTGGACGACGGGCGGCTGACCGACGGGCAGGGGCGCGTGGTGGATTTCCGTAATACCCTGATCGTCATGACCTCGAACCTCGGTTCGGACATTCTGGTCAATATGGACCCGGAAGTTGATGTCGAGGCGGTGCGGCCATTGGTGCTGGACGTGGTGCGCAGGCATTTCCGCCCGGAATTCCTCAACCGCATCGACGAGATGATCCTGTTCCACCGCCTCGATCAGGCGCATATGCACGACATTGTGCGCATCCAGCTCAAGGGGCTGGAAAAGCTGCTGGCCGATCGGGAGATGACCTTGAGCATCGACGAGGCGGCGCTGAACTATCTGGCCGAAAAAGGCTTCGATCCCGCCTATGGCGCGCGGCCCTTGAAGCGGGTGATCCAGAAACTGCTGGTCGACGGCATTGCCCGCGAGATACTGGCCGGGCGCTTTGTCGATGGCGACGTGATCCATGTCGGCTTCGACGGCGAAGCCTTGACGATCGGCAAGCCGACGGTGAACTAAAAGGATGCCCCCTAAAATGATTTAGGGGGCACCTAATT
>DATMTF010000011.1:0-10797 GCA_035565015.1 Asticcacaulis sp.
GTTCCCTGGCTCCGCCTCTTTTTTTCGGCAAAATCCATGTCAAAGATTATCTCCGCCCGCGTCATCGTCACGTCGCCGGGACGCAATTTCGTCACCCTCAAAATCGAAACCAGCGACGGCGCGCATGGCGTAGGCGACGCCACGCTCAACGGACGCGAACTGGCGGTCGCCAGCTATTTGCAGGATCATGTCATACCCTGCCTGATCGGGCGCGACGCCCACAGAATCGAAGACATCTGGCAATTCCTGTATCGCGGCGCCTACTGGCGCGGCGGACCGGTCGGCATGACCGCTATCGCCGCCGTCGACATGGCCTTATGGGACATCAAGGGCAAGCTTGCCGGTTTGCCGGTTTATCAGCTTCTGGGCGGCGCCTGCCGCGAAGGCGTCACCGTCTATGGCCACGCTAATGGCGAAACCATCGACGACACGATCGCAGAAGCCCTGAAATACAAGACGATGGGCTATAAGGCCATTCGCCTGCAAACCGGCGTGCCAGGGCTCAGCTCGACCTATGGCGTCTCCGGCGACAAGATGTTCTACGAACCCGCCGACAACGATATGCCGACGGAGAATGTCTGGTCGACGGAACGCTATCTCAGCCATATCCCCAAACTGTTCGCCGCCGCGCGTGAGGCGCTGGGCTGGGATGTGCGCCTGCTGCACGACGTCCACCATCGCCTGACGCCGATCGAGGCCGGTCGCCTCGGCAAGGATCTGGAGCCTTATCGCCTGTTCTGGCTGGAAGACGCCACGCCCGCCGAAAATCAGGAAGCCTTCCGCCTGATCCGCCAGCACACCACCACGCCGCTGGCCGTCGGCGAGATCTTCGCCAATATCTGGAGTTGCAAGGATCTGATCCAGAACCAGCTCATCGACTTTATCCGCGCCACGGTCCTGCATGCGGGCGGCATCAGCCATATGCGCCGCATCGCCGCCCTGGCCGACCTCTATCAGGTGCGCACCGGCTGCCATGGCGCGACCGACCTGTCGCCGGTCACCATGGCGGCGGCGCTGCATTTTGACATGTCGATCCCGAATTTCGGCTTGCAGGAATATATGCGCCACACGGCGGAAACCGATGCGGTCTTCCCGCACGCCTACCGCTTCAGCGACGGCCTGCTGCATCCGGGCGACGCGCCCGGCCTGGGCGTCGATATCGACGAGGATAAAGCCGCCCTCTATCCCTACCGCCGCGCCTACCTACCGGTGAACCGCCTCGAAGACGGGACGATGTTCAACTGGTAGGCGCCTTCTCTTTTCAGCAAGGCCGTCTCCCTGACCCTTGTTGCACCTGACCCGGCGCACCCCACGCCGGGTTCTTTTTTTCCGAGCGCAGATATTTCGCCAGAGTCGTTTCACCAGAGTCATTTCGCCTCAGTCAGACCGCGCTCAGATCCGCCCGGCAATGCTGCGCGATGAAGTCTTCGTGACGCGGCATGTGGTCACGGCAGCGCCCGATCACCTCGCGCAGATCGGCCAGCCACCGGTTCACGGTTTCGGCGTCGATGCTCAGGCTTAGCGGATCGGGCGCGACAGGACGCAGGCCCTGCCCCCACATCACGGCCAGCCAGCTTGGCGTGCGGAACTGCTCGCCGCGCTCCTCGGGGATGCGGCCCCGGCTTCTGAACAGGGCCATGCGTTCATTGAGCGCGTCGGGAACCGGCATATGGGCGCAGTAGCGCCAGAAGTCGGTGTCGTCGCGCCCGCCCGCCTTGTAATGCAGGATGAGGAAATCGCGCACATCTTCGTATTCGCGCGTCATGGCGGCGTTGTAGGCGGCGATGTCGGCTTCGGCGAAACCCTTGTCGGGGAACAGGTATTGCAGGCGCGCGATCGCGTTCTGGATCAGCATGATCGAGGTCGATTCCAGCGGTTCCAGAAACCCCGCCGACAGGCCGACCGCGACGCAGTTCTTCTCCCAGAAGCGCGCGCGCCTTCCGGTGGTGAAGCGGATCAACCGCGCCTCGGCCAGAGGCTCGCCCTCCAGATGGGCGTGCAGGTCGGCCAGGGCGCGCTCTTCGTCGATGAAGCTGCTGGCGAAGACATGGCCGTTGCCGTCGCGATGCTGCAAAGGTATGCGCCACTGCCAGCCGGAGCCGAGCGCCGTCGAACGCGTATAGGGCGGCGGCGGGCCGTCGCGCCGCGTCGGCATGGCCAGGGCGCGGTCGCACGGCAGCCAGTGCGTCCAGTCGACGAAACCGACGCCCAGAGCCTCGCCCAGCAGACGGGCGCGGAAGCCGGTGCAGTCGATGAACAGATCGCCGGCGACGACGCGCCCGTCGGCCATGTTCAGGCTTTCGATAAAGCCGCGCGCATCCAGAGCGACGTCTTCAATGCGCCCCTCGATGCGCGTGACGCCTTCGGCTTCGGACAGGTTGCGCAGGTAGCGCGCATAGAGGCTGGCGTCGAACTGATAGGCGTAGGCGATCTCCGCCAGCGGCGAGTTCGACCCGACCGGCCGCATGAAGCGCCCGTCGCGCGCCGCCAGAGAGGTCAGGCTGTAATTTTCCAGCGGGTCGTCGCCCGTCTCAAGCGCATGACGCAGCCACAGGGCGTGGAAGGGCAGCGAACCATAGTCACGCCCGTGTCGCCCGAAGCCGTGGAAATAGCGCTGACCCTGCGCGCCCCAGTTGACGAATTCGATGCCCAGCTTGAACGTGCCGCGCGTGAAGCGCACGAACTCGTCCTCGTTCAGGCCGATGCAGCGATTATAAACGTGAATATAGGGCGTGGTCGCCTCGCCCACCCCGACCGAGCCGATCTCCTCGCTTTCGATCAGCACGATCTCCGGGACGTCCGCCTTGAGGATTTTAGCGAACCAGGCCGCCGTCATCCAGCCCGCCGTGCCGCCGCCCGCGATCACCACCTTCCGGATCGGTCCTGTCTGATCGCCCGTCATCATTGCGTCCCCGCCAGCCATGCATGCGCCGGGTCGTTGCGGAAGATCCAGCGGCGTTCCGGTCCGGCCATGACGTTGAGATAATAGAGATTATAGCCGTGCGCGGCGCCGACCGGATGATAACCCTGCGGCGTCATGACCAGATCGCCGTCCTCGACGACAATCGCCTCGTCCAGCCTGCGGTCGTCGGTATAGACGCGCTGCATGGCGAAGCCCTGCGGCGGGTCGACGCGAAAATAATAGGTTTCTTCCAGCGCCGTTTCGCGCTCGCCGTCGCTGCTGTCGTGCTTGTGCGGCGGATAGCTGGACCAGTGGCCGCCGGGCGTGATCACCTCGACCACCAGCAGGCTGTCGGCGGGCTGGTCCTGCGGCAGGATATTGCGCACATGGCGCGTATTGGTCCCCTGCCCGCGCGTTTCGCGCGACATGTCGTCCGCCCCGATCCGGCGCGGTTCGCGTCCCGGCTGACCGGGAGCGGAGCAGACGGCCAGTTCGACCGCGTCGCGCGCCGCGACCTCGAACGCCTGACCCGCCGGGACGTAGACCGCCCCCGGCGCCTTGTCTTCAAAGGGCGAAGCGCGCCCGCCGACCTGCGCGAAAGACGTCGCGCCGACGCGGATGTCCGCCGTTCCGGACACCAGGACCAGGCAAATTTCACGCTCCGGCTCGAAACCGGTCATGGCTTGTCCCTGCGTCAGCCGGTGCAGACAAAAGCCGACATGGCGCCAGCCCGCGCTTTGCGGCGTGACCTCCAGCACCTTGCCGTCGGCCTCGGGCGCGGTGGGGCGCAGGCGCAACCGGCTCATGCCGCCACGGCCTCCTTCAGGCCCGCCGCCGCCGCCGCCGCGCGTAAGTTGCGCAGGCCCAGCTCGGCATAGGCGCGCGGATCGGCCCTGGCCGGATCCTGCTCGGCTTCGAGAATGATCCAGCCGCTGTAGCCGATCCCGGCGAGATCGCGCATCACGCGGCCAAAATCGATGGAGCCGTCGCCCGGTACGGTGAACATGCCCGCCAGCACGCCGTCGAGGAAGCTGGCCTCAGCGCCCGCCGTCGCGTCGAAGACGGCCTGGCGCACATCCTTGCAATGCACATGGCTGATGCGCTTTGGATGCTCGGCGATGACGCGGAACGGGTCGATGCCGCCCAGAACGGCGTGGCCGGTGTCGAGCGTGACGCGCACGCTGTCGCGCGTATGCGCAAAGAAGGCGTCGAGATCGGCCTGATCCTGCACCACGGTGCCGAGGTGATAGTGATAGGCCATGTCCAGCCCCTGCGCGCGCACATAGTCGCCGACCTCGCTGAGGCGCGCGCCGAACTCGCGCCAGCCTTCTGCGTCCAGTTTCGGGCGCGCCTTGAGCGGAATCCCGCGACGGCTGTGGATGGCGTTGCTGGTTTCGCAGATCACGAACACCTTGCAGCCCATCGCCTTGAGCAGGGCAAGATGCGGCTGCATGGCGACGATTTCGTCCTGCGCCGAGCGGGTCAGAAGCTCGCAACTGTACCAACCGCCGACCAGACCGAGGCCGAAGCGGTCCAGCCGCGCCTTCAGCGCCGCCGGATCGCGCGGAAAGGCGCCGCCCAGTTCGGAACCGGCGAAGCCCAGCTCGGCGATATCGCGCAGCACCTCGTCCAGAGGCGTGTCGCCGCCCAGTTCCGGCATGTCGTCATTGATCCATGCGATCGGGCTGACGCCGTACCTGATGCTCATCCCTGTTTCTCCGTCCTGTCCTTGATATGCTGTTCATAGGCCGCGCGCGCCGCGCGCACCGACGCCGAGTCCGAGACTTCCGGCACGGCCACGTCCCACCAGACGCCGCCCGCCGCGAGGCCGTCGCGCGCATCCGTTTCAACGATAATGGCGTTGACCCCGCCGCGCGCGCGCGCCTCGGCGATAAGGGCTTCCAGCTCCGCGGGCGTCCGCGCCCTGACGGCGGCGGCGCCCAGGGCCCCTGCGTGGGCGACGAAATCGATCCGGGGCAAAACCGCGTGGCGCGAATCCGCAAGGCGATTATTAAACGGAGCGTTGCCGGTGGCGGCCTGAAGACGATGGATGCAGCCAAAACCCTGATTGTCGATGACGATCAGGGTCAGGCGCAGGCCCAGCATGACCGCCGTGGCGATCTCGGAATTCATCATCAGATAGCTGCCGTCGCCGACCAGCACATAGATGTCGCGATCCGGCTCCGCCAGGGCGACGCCGACGCCGCCGGCGATCTCATAGCCCATGCAGGAATAGCCGTATTCCATATGGTAGCCGCCCGGTCGACGCGTGCGCCACAGCTTGTGCAGATCGCCGGGCAGGCCGCCCGCCGCCGCCACGATGATCGCGTCTTCGCCCGCCGTCCGCATGACCGCGCCGAGCGCGCGCGCCTCGGTCATGTCGCCATCGGCGGACACGAGTGCGTCGACGGCGCGGTCCCAGACGGCTTTCGTCTCCATGAGGCTGGCGCGCCAGTCGGCGTCGAGAGAGATGGCGTCCGAAGGCAGGGCCTCCAGTACCGTGCGCGCATCGCCGACAACGGCGTGGGCGTTGAATTTCAATGCGTCAAAGGCGCAGACATTGATCGCGCAGAGCTGCGCCTGCGGATGGAACAGGGCCGCCGATCCGGTGGTGAAGTCCTGCAGGCGCGTGCCGACGGCCAGAATCAGGTCCGCCTCCCGCGCCGCCTGATTGGCCGGATCGCCGCCGGTGACGCCAAGCGCGCCGAGATTGCCGGGCGCGTCATGAGCCAGAGCGCCCTTGCCCGCCTGGGTTTCGCAAAAAACGGCGCCTGTTTCGCGCGCCAGCCGCGCCAGCGCCGCTTCGGCGCCGCTGTATTTGACGCCGCCGCCGACAATGATCAGCGGACGCTTCGCCGCGCGCAGCTTTTCGATCAGTCCGGCCAGTTCGTCCGCATCGGGACCGGGCCGACGAATCGACCAGAGGCGCGGCGCGAAAAAGGCTTCGGGCCAGTCATACGCCTCGGCCTGCACGTCCTGGCACAGGGACAGGGTCACGGGTCCGCATTCAGCCGGATCGGTCAGCACGCTCATGGCGCGCGGCAGGGCCTTCAAAAGCTGTTCCGGACGAGTGATGCGGTCGAAATAACGTGATACGGGCCGGAAACAGTCATTGGCGCTGATCAGGCCGTCGCCGAAATCCTCGATCTGCTGCAGCACCGGGTCCGGATGGCGGCTGGCGAAGACGTCGCCGGGCAGGAACAGGACCGGCAGGCGGTTGACGTGCGCCAGGGCGGCGGCGGTGACCATATTGGTCGCGCCCGGACCGATCGAGGACGTGCAGACAAAGGCGCGGCGGCGCGCCGTCTGCTTGGCGTAGGCGATGGCGGCGTGCGCCATGCCCTGCTCATTGTGCGCGCGGAAGGTCGGCAGATCGTCGCGCGCCGCGTACAGGGCCTCGCCGAGGCCCGCGACATTGCCATGCCCGAAAATCGCCCAGGCGCCCGCGAAAAAGGGGACCGCCCCGGAATCGGTCATGACCGACTGACGCGTCAGATAGCGCACCAGCGCCTGCGCGGCGGTTAATCTCACCTGGGTCACGCGACGTCGTCCTTCTGCTCCACGCTGCGGGCCGCATCTTGCATGCTGCGCCAGCCTTCGACAAGCCGCCCCAGTCGCGACGCCATGGCCGCCATGGCGTCTTCGTCGTCCAGCGCGCCCGCCAACCATTGTCCGGCGACCTCGTGGAAGATGGTGCGGCCGACCGCGAAGCCCTTGACGCAGTCAAAGCGCGTCGCCACGGCGAAGGCGTCGAGCAGTTCCGCTTCCGGAGCGGCCAGACCCAACAGCACCACGCCGCGGCACAGAGGGTCGTTATCGGCGATGACCCCGGCGATATGGCGCCAGACTTCGGCGTCGGCCACCGGCTCCAGCTTCCACCAGTCCGGCCGGACGCCGAGATCGTAAAAGCGCTGCATGGCGCGGCTGCGCGTATCGGCGGCGGCGGGCGGCTCGGACGGCAGGATCAGCTCCAGCAGGAATTCATGCCCGCTGCGGCGGCAGGCGTCGGCCAGAATGACGATCTGGCGCTCCTGCTCGGCGCGCAAGGCCGGCTCGTCGTCGGGATGATAGGTCAGAAGGCATTTGACGACATGGTTGGCGGGCCAGCTCATAATCTCCAGACCGACATCCGGGCCGCCTTCGAAGCGCAGGGGCCGCGACCGCGGAACCTCGATGGGACGGCCGATCCAGTAGGTCATGTGCGCCGCTGCGCTCAGGGCCTGCGAACCATAGCGCCCGTCGAGCAGCACGCCGAACGCGGCGTCGCCTTCGGCCAGACGGTCGAGCGCCCGAAGCGCCAGGGTCTTGAAGGCGGAGATGCGTGTCTCATCGGCGCCGGTCGCCTCGCTCAGTTCCTCGAACTGGAAGCGATGGTCGATGGCCAGAACCATCAGGGGATCGTAGTCGCGGTGGCGGGTGCGCGCCCAGTGGATATGGTCGAGTTCGCTGAGCGCCTGCGCGTCCAGCGGATGCGGCATGGCCAGAAAGGCCTGCAACTCGTCAAAGCTCGGCATGGCGGGCGCGCAGCCATGGCGCATCACCACAATGGCGCCGCAGGCATTGGCCCAGCGCCCGCAGGTCCGCAAATCCTCTCCGCCCAGCCAGCCGCGCAGAAAGCCCGCGCTGAACGCGTCGCCCGCGCCCAGGACATTCATGACCTCGATGGGGAAGCCCGGAACGACCAGACCGTCCGCGACGCGCTGCGGGACGGAGCCGTCAAGGATGACGCAGCCGTCCGCCCCCAGCTTGCAGACCAGAACCGCGTCTGTCATGGCGCGCACGCGGCGCAGGGCTTCGATCAGGTCGTCATGGCCGCCAAGGACGCGCATCTCCTCTTCGGTGCCGATGATCAGGTCGCACAGGGGCGCGACCGCCGCCAGCCTTTCGCTGACCTCGGCATTGGCGACATAGCGCTGCTCGCCCATGTCGCGCGCGGTCAGCCCCCACAGGACGGGGCGGTAATCGACGTCGAAAGCGATCCTGCCGCCCGCCGCCTTCACCGTCCGGATCGCCGCCAGACTGGCGGCGAAGACGCCCGGTTGCGACAGATGCGTGCCGTCCACGACAAGCGCCCGCGCCGAGGCCAGCCAGTCGCGGTCGATATCGGCCGTGTCGATGGCCATGTCGGCGCAGTTTTCGCGATAGAAGATGAGTGGGAAGGTCTCCTTGTCGACAATGCCCAGCACGACCAGCGCCGTCAGCCGGTGAGGATCGGTCACGACGCCGCGCGTATCGACCTTTTCGCGCGCCAGCGATTCGAGGATGAAACGGCCCATATGGTCGGCGCCGACGCGCGTGATCAGGCCGGACTTCAGTCCAAGCCTCGCGGCGCCGATGGCCGTATTGGTCGGACTGCCGCCCACATATTTGGCGAAGGACGCCATATCCTCCAGACGTCCGCCCAGTTGCTGACCGTAGAGATCGACGCTGGCCCGCCCCAGCGTGATCACGTCAAGCGCTTTGGCTTCATCCCCCATTCGACTTCCTCCGGTGCGACACTGTCCTTTATATCTATGTGAAATTTTTATTCTCTAAATTCATCTATTGCAATTTTTATTTCAATTACGATGAAGTCGATGGCGCATTCGCATTCTGGCTGGCGAAAACGTAAGCGACGACCAGACTTTGCACCAGACACAGGGTCGAGGTCAGAGAGCGGAAGGCGCGCACCTCAGCCTCGCGCACCAGCAGGGTCTGCTCAGCGCCGCGCGTCAGGGGCGAGACATTGGAATCGGTGATGGCGATCACCGGCGCGCCGCGCTCAAGCGCGTAGCCGTGGCAGGCGACAGTTTCCTCGGCATAGGGCCGGAAACTGATGGCGATCAGCAAATCCTCGTCGGTGATCCCGCGCAACTGATTGCCCCATAGCCCGCCTGCGCCATCGGCGAAAAACGTGCGTTTTCCCGCCCTTTGCAGCGCATAGGCCAGGTAGGCGGCTGGCGGAAATGAGCGCCGGAAACCGACAATATAGACGGTCCTGGCGGCTTGAATCGCCGCAACCGCCGCATCGATCTGCGCCTGACCGATCGAATCGCGCAGATGGCTGAGCGAAAGGGCGTCGGCTTCAGCGAATTCGTCAAGGAAGCTGGCGCCCTGCCCTTGGTCGCCCTTTTCCTCCGCAAACTGTCGCGCACGCTCGCCGTAGGTGAGCGATATATGACTGGCCAGCAACTCGTCGCGAATAATCTTCTGCATCTGCGAGGCGCCGGGGTAACCCAATTGCTTGGCGAAGCGCACAATGGCCGATGGCTGCACGCCCGAACGCTCGGAGATCACCGCAAGCGTTTCAAAGGCCATGTCTTCGGGTTTGTCCAGCACATAGGTCGCCACCTGCTTCATGCGTCGCGACGCGCCATCGAACTGACGCATAATTTCCGCACGCAAGGCCTCAAGAGTCGCGGGCGCGCCTGTGACGTCGTCGGACATTTTATCTCCTCCCATAGATTCGCTCTTTTATGCCGCGCTTTCCTGATTGACAGGCATTGGAATATTTGTTCCAAATCTGGAAAACGTGCGCCTTTTTCTGACTGGCGTACAAGAATAGCGCATAATTTTCCAGAATTGGAATATTTATTTTATTCGCGCTCGCACAGAGGAAGCCCATGTTTAAGATCGCAGTTCTCGGCGCCGGTCGTATCGGCAAGATCCACGCGCGCAATGTTGCGCGCCATTCCAGGCTGCAACTGGCCGCCATCGCCGATCCGATAGGCGACGGCGCCGCCGAGTTGGCCGCCGCGACCGGCGCCGAGGCGCGCGATGTGGACGCCGTACTGAACGACCCCGCCATTGACGGCGTGGTGATCGCTTCGCCCACCGATCAGCACCTCGACCAGACCCTGCGCGCCGTGGCGTCGGGCAAGGCGGTCCTGTGCGAAAAGCCGATCGACCAAGACCTGACGCGCGCCCGCGCTGCGGCGGCGCATCTGGGTGGCGCGCGCCGTCTAGTGCTGGGTTTCAATCGCCGTTTCGATACGCATTTTGGCGCGCTCAAGGCGCAGATCGACGCCGGCCGCATCGGCAAACTGGAAACGGTCACGATCATCAGCCATGACCCGGCGCCGCCGTCCGTCGCCTATATCAGAGTGTCCGGCGGCCTGTTCAAGGACATGGCGATCCACGATTTCGACATGGCGCGCTTCCTGCTTGGCGAGGAGCCGAATGAGGTTTACGCCGCCGCGTCCTGCCTGATCGACCCGGAGATTGGCAGGGCTGGCGATATCGATACGGCGCGAACCACACTGAAGACCGCTTCGGGCCGCATCTGCACGATCAGCAATTCGCGTCGTTCGGGCTATGGCTATGATCAGCGCATCGAGGCCTATGGCGAAAAAGGCCTGCTGAAAGCCGACAATGTGCTGGAGACCACGGTGTCGCACTGGGGCGAACAAGGCGCTGAATTGGACGCCTTGCAGAACTTCTTTCTGGACCGCTATGCCGTAGCCTACCAACGGGAAATGGACCATTTCGCGGCGGTCGTCGCGGGCGAGACCGCGCCGATGGTCGGCTTCGACGACGCGGTGAAGGCCCTGCGCCTCGCCGAAGCCGCCGCCGAGTCCGTCGCAACCGGTCGGCCCGTGCAACCTTAACGCCTATTCCGGGGCGTCATAACCGACGCCCCAGCCGTCGGGCTTGCTCCCCATGACCAGTTCAAGCCGCCCGCCCGCCATGATGTCGGCCTGACGCAGGAAGGCGGCGTTCAACGGCTTGCCGTTCAAAGTCGCCTTCTGGATATAGATATTTTTCGGCCCTGCATGGCGCGCCACGATCTCAAAGCGCTTGCCGTCTTCCAGATTGATCACGGTCAGAGGCTGGCGTGGGCCGTGCAGATAATAGAGGTCGCTGCCCAGCTTCGGAAAGAAGCCTATGCGGTTGAAAACATAGTGCGAACTCATCGC
>DATMTF010000012.1:0-3733 GCA_035565015.1 Asticcacaulis sp.
GTTCGATAAGGGCCGCAGCCGCACCTCGGCGGTGAACATCCGGACCTCGCTTTCGTCGAGAACCTCACGCTCCATCTGCCGCAGCCAGGAATCGTAAGTCTCCAGATCCTTGAGCGGCAGCCAGATCAGCATCACGGCATCGGGCCGGGCGCGCAGAATCGTCTGCGTCGTCGCGGTAATGCGGTCATAGTCGTCAGGGCGTTCGAACGGCGGGTCGATCAGAAAGAGCAGTCGCCGCGCGTCCTCAACCTGCGCCACAGCGGTCGCAAACCCATCCTTGCGCACGACCTGCCCGCGCCGCCCGACCAGGGCCTGCAAGGCCTCGGCGTCGTCGGCGCGCAGTTCGCACCCCTGCCAACCATCCTCCTGCCGCAGATGATCGAGCGCCAGCATGGGCGAACCCGGATAGAGGCCGATCCGGTCGCGAAACCCCGCCCGCGCATTCCTGATCCGCACATAGTCGGCCAGGGGTTTCAAGCTGTCCGGCGCATTCCCCTTCATGAGGGTCTGCACGCCCGCCTCAGCCTCCTTTGATCGCGCAAACTCCGTATCACGCAAATCATAGGCGCCCGCGCCCGCATGGGTATCGACCACCAGCAACGGCCCGCCCTCACGCATCGCCCTGAGCAGCGTCAGCACCGCCGCATGCTTGGCCAGATCGGCAAAATTGCCGGCGTGATAGCCGTGACGGTAATTCATAGACCCAAAGCCGTGCGCATCTTTTTCGACAGACCCGCCGCCACCAGACGATGCGATTCGGCGATCAACTCCAGCACGTCGTCATCCGTCATCTGGTCGCCGCGATAATATTGAATCCAGCTCATGCCGCGCGACGCCAGATAGGGCGCGGGGCGGCAGTCTGGATGATCGCGCAAAATCTCAAATCCCATTGCGGAGACCTTGAAACTGGCGGCGAAATGGCCGTTTTCCTCGCGGCAGATGACATAGACCTTGCCCCCGACCTTCCAGACGTCCGATCCGCCCCACTGCACGACATGCGTGCTGGCGGGCAAGGCGGCGCAGAAGGCGTTGGCGCGCTCCGGGGTCACGGCCTTAACGGATGCTCGCGCGCGATCTGCAACACATCGGCCAGCAGCGCCTCGGTGGTCGGCCAGGCGCCCGCGCCCTTGCCGGTCACATACCAGACATCGCCGTTTTCCAGTTCAATTATGGCGCGGTTCTGTTCGCCGCGCGCGCCGACCAGATAATGACCGGCGTCCAGCGCCTCCAGCTTCATCGACGCCTCCAGACCGCGCTCGGTGCGGTAGCAGCGCGCGACATAACGCAGGCCCTTGCCCTCCGGGATCACCAGCGACTCTTCGGTGATCGCCCCGACCTCGATATGCACGGGCGTCTCGGCGGGGAAGGCGATTTCCCGCAGGAGTTTCAGCTTGGCGCCGACATCGGTGCCGTCGAGATCGGCGGTCGAATCCGGCTCGGCGAAACCCAAACGGCGCGCCTCGTCCATCGCGGCGTCGAAGGTCTTGCCCGCCTCGACCTGATCGATGACGAAGTTCGACGTGCCATTAAGAACGCCGCAGAACGCCTTGATCTTATGGTCTTTCACCGCCCGCTTCAGCGCCTCGATGATCGGCGCGCCGCCGCCGACGCTGGCCGAATAGGTCAGCATGGCGCCCGACGCCTTGGCCGCCGCGCGAAGCTTGTCGCCCGACGCCGCCACCGCCTGTTTATTGGCCGAGGTGACGCTGACGCCCGCCTTCAGAAAGCCTTCCAAAAGATCCGCCGACGGCGACACGCCCGTGCCGATATCGACGAAGACATCGACATCATTACGCACGAAGGCGCGCGCATCGGATGTAAACCGCGACGCTAGCGGATGATCGCGGCGCCTGGCCGGGTCGCGCACCAGCACGCGATCGACCTCGATCAGGTCGCTCCATTCCAGACAGCGTTCGAGGAATTTGGCGCCAACCCCGCCTGCGCCCATGACGGCCAGGCGAATCTTGCGCTTCAAGACCGGCGTTGTCCGCACCTTACTCGCCGCGCCCAGTGTGGTTTCATAACCCTTGGCCAGCGCCGCGACCTCGACCTGCATGCCCTGATCGGCGGCGTAGCGCATCGCCTTGCCCTGCACGACCGGGAAGGCGATCTTCAGCGCCTCGTCCCAGTCCAGCGCCTCATAGGGCTTGGCCAGATCGCCGACCTGCGCCGGATCATTGTCATAGACGGCGTCGACATCCTTGATCAGCCGCACCGGAATATCGAGCGCATGGGCGATATAGACCGCCGTCATGTCCGATCCGCCGCGCCCCAGCAGCACCGGCTCGCCCGCCGCATTTTCCGCGACATAGCCCGGCACGACGACCAGATCGACGCTTTGCAGATCGCGCGTCAGCACCTCAGCCCTGATCGCGGTCGGACTGGCGTTCAGGCGCTCGCCCTCGGCCAGCAGGCCGATCTCATAGGCCGAGCGAAAGCGCGTCACAATGCCCGAACGCTCGCACGCCATCGCCAGCAGCGTCGCCGCGCGCATCTCGCCCGTCGCCACCAGATGCGGCGTCGCGCTCGACGTCGAGGCCTGGGTGTACGACCCCGCCAGCCGCATAAGCTGATCGGTCTGCCCCTTGAAGGCCGACACCACCGCGATCACCTTGCGGGCGTCGCGCACATAGCGGTAGATCTCGGCGACGGCGCGCTGCAAGGCGCTTTCCGAAGTCAGAACCGAACCACCGAACTTGACGACAAGAACAGACATAAAGCCACCTGTTAAGACATTCAGCCAGGTCGCTATAAGAGTTTCGCCCTCAGGCCAAGCGAAAACTGCAATTGTTGTTGGCAGCTTGGCAAGCTAAACAGGGGGCGTCCTCATGCCTCCCCAGCTCGCTGGGGAGGGGGACCGCGCCCGCAGGGCGTGGTGGTGGGGTTTCTTTCTGACCATAGCCCCTTCATCCGATGCCCGTCGCCGCGCCTTCATCCGCCAAAGCCTATGTCCTCCTGACCCTGACCGCCTTTATCTGGGCGGGCAACAGCGTCGCAGGCAAGATCGGCGCGGGCCATATCGATCCGATCCTCTTGACCTCGCTGCGCTGGGGGATAGCCGCCGTCATTATCGTCGCCCTGTCGCTGAAACAGCTCAAAGGCGACTGGCCGGTGATCCGGCGGCATGGGCTCAAGCTGTTCGCCTTTGGCGCCTCCGGCTTCGCCATATTTAATATTCTGCTTTATACAGCCCTAACAAAGACAAGCGTTATCAATGTGATGATCGAACAGGCGGCGATCCCGTTCGTGATTTTTATCGGCAATTTCATGCTGTTCCGCCTGAAAACCACAGCCGCGCAACTGATCGGCGGCGCCCTGACGCTCATCGGCGTCATCATCACCGCCACGCATGGTCATCCGGAAGGTCTGCTGCGCCTGCAACTCAATGACGGCGACGCGCTCATGCTGCTGGCGGTCATAATCTATGCGGGTTATTCGGTCGGGCTGAAATGGAAGCCGCCGTTGCACTGGCGCAGCTTTCTGGCCATGCCGTGTCTGGCCGCCGCCGTCACCTGCATGCCGTTTCTGATCTGGCGCGCGGCTTCGCATCCCCTGCCCGCGCCCGACCTGACCGGCTGGCTGGTCGCACTCTACGCCGCCATTTTCGTGGCCCTGATCTCTTCGGCGACCTGGGTGGGCGGCATTGAGCTAATCGGGGCTAATCGCGCCGCACTTTTTATCAATTTGCTGCCTATTTTCGGCATTTTACAGTCTATTTTCCTGCTTCACGCCC
>DATMTF010000013.1:0-6028 GCA_035565015.1 Asticcacaulis sp.
GGCGATCCAGCCGGCGAAATCTACCCGGTCGGTCACGCCCAGTTCGCCGCCCCGCAAAATCTCCTTCGGCCCGTCGATGTTGGTCGCCACGATCGGAACGCCCGCCGCCATGCTTTCGGCCACCACCAGCCCGAACGGCTCGACGCGCGACGGCAATGCTGACAGGTCGAGCCCGTGCAGGAAGTCGGCGGGCTCGGCGATCCAGCCGGCGAAATCTACCCGGTCGGTCACGCCCAGTTCGCGGGCTAACCCCTCCAGAGCGCCGCGCTCCGGCCCGTCGCCGCCGATGCGCAGGGTCAGATCAAGGCCGCTCTGGCGCAACAGAGCGAAGGCGCGCAGCAGAATATCGAACCCCTTATTGACATGATGCCGCCCCAGCGCGCCCAGAATCACGCCGCCTGTCGGCGCCGGTTTAACGGGGCGTACGCCCAGAGGCCCGAAATTGGCCAGCTCATAGACCGGCAGGTCCGGATGCTTGCCGCGCACGCTCTGCGCCACCGATTCCGACACGCAGATGGCGGCGCGCACCCGCCCGCTCTGGCCCTTATGACGGAAATTGTGGATCACCTGCACCGTGCGCGCCGCCGTGCCGAGAAACGGCAGCAGGCAGATGCCGGTCGCGCGGTTGCCGTGGGTCAGCACCAGATCGGGCTGAAAGTCGCGCGCGGCGGCGGCAATATGCGCGGCGGCGAACGGATCGTGATTGAACAGGGCGTGGACCGGGCGAAACTCCTCCGCCGCCAAGTCGGCGCGCATCAGGGCCTCGCCCAGCACGCCCTGCGGATGGCCCATGCTCAGTACGCTGACCCCGGACGCCTTCAGCGCCGCATGATAGCGCAAAGACATGGTTTCGACCCCGCCGCGCACCTGCGCCAGCATGATGTTGAGAATGCGCATGCCTCATCCCTGAACGTGCAAAAGTGCGCGGAACCTAGGGGAATTTTGACATATTTAAAACACCTGTTCAGGAAAATCGCCTGCGACCTTTCGCAGCGGTGGAAAATTTCCGAAAACGAGCGGATAGTGACGTTGAGTTGTGCCGCATACTGACGCCGGGGAAATATTTTGTCCGATCTGATCGATGAGCTTGACGCGAAAATCCTGACCCTGATTCAGGAAGACTCGTCCGTATCCGTCGCCGACCTGGCCGATAAGGTCGGGCTTTCCCCTTCCCCTTGCTGGCGTCGCATCAAACGGCTGGAGGACATCGGCGTCATTCGCAAGCGCGTCACCCTGCTCGACCCGGAGAAGCTGGGCCTTGGCTTCGAGGTTTATGTATCGGTGAAACTATCCCTGCCGTCGCGCGCCAATCTGGAAGCGTTCGAGGCGCGTCTGGCCGACTGGCCCGAAGTCGTCTCCTGCGACACGGTCACCGGACACGAAGACTATATTTTGCGCGTCCTTACAAAAGACATGCATAGTTATGATGATTTTTTGCGCGACAAGCTGCTGGCCTCCGACCTCGTCTCCGGGGTAGAAAGCCGCATCATCATGCGTTCGGTGCGCGCCACCACGGCGGTGCCGATTCTGCTCGCCGACAATCGCGCTTCGGTCGCCGACAAGAAGGCGGCGGGCGCCTAAACTCAGAGGACCGCCCATGCCGATCCGCTACATAGCGCCGTTTCTGGCCTTGCTGGCGGCTGCGCCCGTCATGGCCCAGACCGTCGATCCGGCTTCCGACCTCGGCAAGTTCCGCCAGTATCGCGACTCCGGCATGCAGGCGCTCGACTGGAAAGACCCGAACGCGGCCTACGCCAATTTCCAGCGCGCCGAGGCCCTGATCCCCGATTCGCCGTCGATCCTGCTGCTGGAGGCGCAGGCCGCGCTGAAAGCCAATAAGCGCGATGTCGCCACCCAGGCGCTCACCGACTATCTCGATCGCGGCTATCTGGTCGACCTGAAGCAGAATACCGAATTCCGCACCCTGTGGAACGACGATCTGGCCAAGCAGCAGGCGACGAATACAACGGTCGTCGGCGATTTGCACGTCGCGGCCAGCCTGCCCGGCTTCACCATCCCCAACGCCCTGGCCTATGATCCGCAGACGCAGAGCCTGTACGTCGCCACGGTGCGTAACGGCAAGATCATCGCGCTCGACCCCAAGGGCGGCCATGACGTGCTGACCTTCCGCCCCGGCGTCGCCGCCTACGGCCTGGCCCTGCGCAACGGCCTGTTGTGGGCCGCCACCGCCGCGACCCGCCAGACCGAAGGCTACGATCCGAAAAAGCCGGCCGCCTCCAAGATCGTCACCATCGACCCGAAGGACGGCGCGGTCAAAACCATCGTCGCCGGCGGCGACGATACGCAGTTCGCACACCTTCTGGCCGGACGCGACGACCTTTATGTCATCGACAGCAATCACGCCTCGGTGCTGCGCCTGAACGGCTATGCGGGCGACCTGCAGACCCTGATCCCCGAAGGCTATATGGACAGTCCGCAGGGTCTGGCCGAAAACGCCGACGCCAGCGTGCTGATCGTCGCCGACTTCATCTCCGGCCTCTATCGCATCGACCTGAACTCCGGCGAGATGACGCATTTAAAGGCCCCCGACGGCGTCTCCCTGCTGGGCCTGACCTCCCTGTCGGCTCACGGCGACGATCTGGTCGCGGTGCAGAACGGCTTCAAGCCGAACAAGGTGCTGCAACTGCACATGAGCCCTGACTGGAGCGCGGTCACCGGCGTGGACGTGACCGCGCGCGACGACAGCCAGATGTCGCAACCGGCGCAAGGCGTGGTCGATGGCGATCACTTCATCTTCGTGTCGCGCAGCCAATGGGACAATCTCGATCCGGGCGGCGCCGCGCTCAACCCCAAGCCGGAACCCGCCGCCATCGCCGCGGTCAGCCTGCCATCGTCTGAGAAACCCAAAGAAAAACAGCCGCCTGAATAGTTAACAAATTCCTGTTGTCGCCCCTTAAGCTTTATGGCAAAGCTGGTATTCGCCTTGCAGGAGACACATGCGAGGCGGAGGCGACTGACCGGAATCGGCACAGCCGCCCAATAAGATCAAGGGTGGTTACGGTGATATCAGGTTTGCGCGGTTTAATTTTGGCGGCGGTTTTGCCTCTGGCTATGGCGGGCGCGGCTCACGCCTCCAGCATGACGCCGGATTTCAGCGCCCTGACCCCCAGCGCCGCCGATCTGCCGCGCAGTGGAGATTTCGACGGCGACGGGCGCATGGACCGCGTGGTTCTGGTCGCCGAGCCCGGCTCCAGCCGCGTCGCCGTGCATGTCGAACTGAATACGGCCAACGGCGTGAGGGATGTCCGCGTCACCAGCTTCGACGCCGAAGCGGGGGCGCAACCGGATCTGCGCGTCGTTGCGGCGGGTTCCTATGCAGGCGACTGCGGCAGCTTCTCCACCGATTGCGCGGGCAATGTCACGGCCGCCCACGATAGCCTGATGCTGGGCATGGCGGGCGGCGCCAGCCTGCTGATCCACTGGCAGGCCGCAGATGATCAGTTCGCGCAGGACTTCGTGCGCAGCGACGAAGATATGATGGCGCATGCCCTCGCGGCGTTATACGCCGCCAATCCCTAAAAACATCGGCGCTTTACGCTGCGCTGATATAAAAAAGTCGCGTCCCGTCTTTTTTGGCGACGGAACAGGTCTTATCTTGCGTATCAATCGCAGCATCGGCGCCAGAGCCGGTGACAGTTTCGTCAGGACAGACGCTCATGGGCCGTTCCGCCGACTATTCCCGCCAACGCGACGCCTCCGCCGCCTGCCTCGACATTATTGGCGAACCGTGGACTCTGCTGATCATCCGCGACGCCTTTCGCGGCCTGACGCGGTTCGAGCAATGGCAGGATTCGCTGGGTCTTGCCCGCAATGTGCTGGCCGCCCGGCTCAAGCATCTGGTGGCTAACGGCATTTTCGAGACGCGCATCTATTGCGAGCGCCCGCAGCGTCAGGAATATCTGCTGACCGAAAAGGGGCGCGCCCTGCGCGGCATTCTTTTGCACATGGTCGACTGGGGCCAGACCTATGTCTATCAGGACGAAAAACCGCTGATCGAGGGCTTCCACACCTGCGGCCACCGCATCAAACCGGTGATCTACTGTGCGCACTGCGAACAGCAGATGCAGCCGGGCGAGATTGAACGCCACCGCAATCCCGAAGCCAAATCGATCGCCGAACTGGCGAAACAGGCAATGGCGGCGGAATAAAGGGAGCCTTTAAGGCTCCCTTTTTCGTTACAGCAACCGGATCATGTGCAGCGCCTGATGCGCGCCCTCGCGCGCCAGCGAGGTCTCCATCGTGCGCCGTCCGGTGTACAGAAAATCGGCATGGACCAGCAGCCGCGCCGAGGCCAGATTGTCGGCGAAGTGCGCGGCGTGGATCACCTTATGCGCTTTGCGCTTCTTGATCCGGCGCAACAATCCGTCGATCGCCTCCGTCGCATAACCCTGACGCTGATGCTCAGGCGCGATGAAGACGCTCAGGTTCGGTCCGAAGGTGTGCAGGTCCGCCGCCTGGCCGCCCGATTCTCTGCACATGCCGCCGCGCGTCAGGCTGATCGTTCCGATCAGCGTCTCGTCGCCGGTGCGGATCGCCCAGTGCGCGTCCGGCGCCTGCATCATGCGCGCCAGCCGCGACACAGCGTCGCCCTCGCTGAACGGATGCGGCACGGCATGGGTCATGCGCGCCGTATCGCGGTCGGCGAAAATTGCGGCAAGGCCATTGAGGTCGGTGGGCCTGAACCCGGTCAGGCTCAGGCGCAGGGTTTCGATAGCGGCTGACGTGTCCATCCCGCTTCTCGTTGCGGGGATCGGTTCCTGTATGCGCGCGATCATGCTCGTCTCCTCTCACCCGTTGACGGCGATGTGTTTATCACCGCCGTCTTGGGCCTATTTAGGGTCGAACTGTGTCAGTTCCACCCCATCGGGGTTTTGAGCGGGATCACATTTTCCAGGCCGGAGATGACGTTCGCGCCAGCGCGGACCTGAAAATGCAAAACGGGAGCCCGGTGGAATCCGGACTCCCGCTCAAATCTCAGGTCCGGATCGGCTTAAATCTCAAGCACGATCCGAAAGGTGAGGATCATGCCTATTCGGCGGCCTGCGCCACCGGCTCGATCGAAACGTAACAACGGTTGTCGCGCTTCGTCGTGAACTTCACCTGGCCGTGGGCTGTGGCGAAGAGGGTATGGTCGCGGCCAAGGCCGACATTGGCGCCCGGCCAGAACTTGGTGCCGCGCTGACGCACGATGATATTGCCCGCGAGGACATTTTCACCGCCGAAGCGCTTCACGCCAAGGCGTTTGGCTTCTGAGTCGCGACCGTTGCGGGACGAACCGCCGGATTTTTTGTGAGCCATGGGAGGATCTCCTTAAATCTTGCGCTTAGGCTTCGCCAGCTTCGGTTTCAGCAGCGGCCTTCTTCTTCGGCGCAGCCTTCTTCTTGGCGGGAGCGGGGGCTTCCTCAGCGACGGGCGCTTCGACAGCCGGGGTTTCGATGGCGGCGGCAATACCGCCATTCACAGTGTTTCTGGGCGCGAGATTGCGCGCGCGGGCGTTCAGCTCGGCCAGCGGGGTCAGCGAGACCGTACCGTCCCACTTGGCCGACTTGCCGGCGCCGGAAATGCCGGTGACGCGCAGAACCGATTCGATCTGGCGGTGGCCGTTGGTGCGGCGATAGCCCTGACGACGGGTCTTCTTGAAGATGCGGACCTTCTCGCCCTTGCGGGTTTCGATCAGGGTCGCTTCGACCGCCGCGCCGTCAACCAGCGGAGCGCCGACCACGGCGCCGGCTTCGTCGCCCAGCATCAGCACTTCGTTGAAGGTCACGGCGGCGCCGGCTTCACCTTCCAGCTTTTCGACCTTGATCAGATCGCCAGCCGCAACACGGTATTGCTTACCGCCCGTTTTGATGACCGCGTACATGGTCAGAACCTTATGCAAGTGGCGCAAAACAAATGCAGGAGCTGCAAAGGCTTGCGCGGGAAAGAAAATGGAAAACGCCCCAGAAGGCGCAAAGCCTTCGGGCGAGAGGCGGCGACTTATACAGAGGAATGCGGGTGAGTCAAC
>DATMTF010000014.1:0-3173 GCA_035565015.1 Asticcacaulis sp.
GCGCCATGGCGCGCGTGAAGCCTTCGATGCCGGCCTTGGCGGTTTCGTAAAGCGCCAGATCCGGCAGGCCCAGATGCCATGAGATCGAGCCGAAATTCAGAATGACGCCGCCGCCCGCCGCCTTCATGGCCGGGGCCACGACGCGCGTACACATGACGAGATGCTTGAGGTTGACGCCGATATTTTTGTCGAAAAATTCGGAGGTTATCTCTTCCAGAGAATGACGATCATCGCGCGCGGCGTTGTTGATCAGCACATGGACCGGACCGTCGGCCAGAATATCGGCCAGCGTCTTTTCCAGCGCCGCCGTGTCGGTCAGGTCGCACTTGTAAAAGACCGGGCGATTGTCCGGCAGGGTCGCGGAAATCTCATCGACCAGATCGATAAAATGCACCTTGGCGCCCTGCTGCGCGAAACCCGCGACCAGACCGGCGCCGATGCCCGAACCGCCGCCGGTGACCAGCACCTTGCGGCCTTTCAGGCTGGGATAAATGGCTGAAGACATCAAAAAACTCGCTTTTCTTCTCAACTTTATCTGTTTTTTAGCCGAATTTGCGCGCCTGCGTTCCACCCAGCAACCCACGCGCGGCCAGATTCTGCATCAGCGCCGTGATGCCGAAGGTCCAGTGACGCGCCTCCTTCGAGGTCGTGACGCGGTTTTCCAGGCAGCCCAGTTTCGGCGTCGCGACCTTGACCACGTCGCCGACCTTGTGCGTGAAGCCGCGGCCCGGAACATCGCGATCCTGCGTCGGCGCAAACAAGGTGCCGAGCATCAGCACGAAACCGTCGGGGTAATGATGTTCGCTCATCGCCTGACGCACCAATTCGAGCGGATCGCGGCTGATCTCGCTCATGGTCGAGCGCCCGACCAGTTCGTAACCTTCCGGCCCGTCGATCTTGAGGTCCAGCACGGCGGTGCGCACGTCGTCGATGGTAAAGCTGTCGTCGAACATGCGGATGAACGGTCCCAGAGCGCACGAAGCGTTATTGTCCTTGGCCTTGCCCAGCAGCAGGGCCGAGCGGCCTTCGAAGCAGCGCAGGTTGACGTCGTTGCCGAGCGTGGCGCCGACGGCGCGGCCTTCCGGCGTCACCACCATGACCACCTCCGGCTCCGGATTGTTCCAGGTCGAATCGGAGCGCACCCCGACCTCCTCGCCCCAGCCGACGCTGGACAGGACCGGCGACTTGGTGAAGACCTCGGCGTCCGGGCCGATGGCGACTTCGAGATATTGCGACCACAGGCCGTCAGCGATCAGGGCGTCCTTCAGCTTCATCGCTTCGGGCGAGCCGGGCTTGACCGAGCGGATGTCGGAGCCGACGCGTTCGGCCAGAGCGTTGCGAATCGCCTGCGCCTTGTTGGCGTCGCCGCGCGCGCGCTCCTCGATCACGCGCTCGACCGCCGAGACGGCGAAGGTGACGCCCGCCGCCTTCACGCATTGCAGGTCGATCGGCGACAGCAGTTGCGCGCCCGCGCGTTCGCCCGACCACAGCTTGCCGAAGTGGAAATCCTCCAGCCCGCCCAGACGGCGGCCGCCGGACGGAACGCCCTTGTCCGGCCACGCGGCCAGCAGTTGCGACACGGTCGGCGCCACCGGCGTCATGTCATAGACCTCGCCGCCCGTCACCATGACCGGGGTCGGGCCTTCCGGCAGCTCGATGCGACCGATCAGGGTTGCCTCGCGCCAGTCGTTCGGCAGGAAGGCCAGGGCGTCGTTTGCGGACATAGCGATCTTATTCCTCAACTCGTAAGGGCGGCTTTATATCATGCGCCGAAAAGCGCGGTGGTTTCGTCTCAACCTGATTTGACCCGGCGCGAGGATGGGCCTCTTTTGTTAGCGCTACCAATCTTGCAGATAGCGGCGTAAGTCAAGCAAATAATCTTACAAACGGACCTCGTCTCACCTTGCGTCGGCGGCCTCCGCTGAGGATTGGCGCTCGATGAGCGAAAAATCGCGGATTTCGCGCACCGGCTCGAACGGCTTGCCTGCGCGATGCGCGCGGATGGCGTCGGTCAGCAGGCGCACCGCCATGCCCGCCATATCGGCGATCGGCTGGCGCACCGTGGTCAGCTCCGGCCAAACCGACGAGGCCATGGCCGTATCGTCGAAGCCGACAATGGTGACGTCGCGCGGCACGTCCAGCCCCAGACGGTGCGCGGCGGCCACCGCGCCTGCGGCCATGTCGTCATTGGAGGCGAAGATCGCCGTCGGGCGCGCTTTCTGGCTCAAAAGGCGCTCGGCGGCGTCGAAGCCGGAGCGGTAGGTGAAGAAGCCCTGCGCCACGAAGGCCAGTTCGACGCCCAGCCCCGCCTTGTCCATCGCCGCCTCGAAGCCCTCATAGCGCGTCTGGCTGGCATAGGCGGTCGGATGGCCCTTGATGAAGGCGATGCGTTTATGGCCCAGTTCGATCAGGCGGCGCGTCATCGCCTTGGCGGCCTTGAAATCGTCGATGGTGACGGCGTTGACGTCGTCCGCCGGACGCGCCATCGCCACGCCGACAAAGGGCAGATTCATCTGGTTCAGCGTGGCGGCGACGCGCGTCGAATCCGACAAGGGCGGCGACAGAATGACGCCGTCGCAGCCCGACGCCTTCATCTTTTCCAGCGCGGCGGTCGCGCCTTCGGGGCCTTCGCAGGATTCGATCAGCAATTGCACGCCGCTTTGCGAGCTTTCCGACAGGATGCCGAGCAGGAATTCGCTCAGAAAGGCCAGCGACGGGTTGGAATATAACAGGCCAATGCGCGCCGAATCCTGCGTCGCCAGCGAGCGCGCCGCCAGATTGGGCGAGTAGTTGAGCGCCTCGACGGCGGCCATCACCCTGGCGCGCGTCTCCTCGCGCACATTTTTCTCGCCGTTGATCACCCGCGACACGGTCATTGGCGACACGCCGACATGGCGCGCGACATCATGAATGGTGACGATGTTTCCGCTTCGACGACCCAGCTTACGCGCCACGCCCTGACCCTTTGTCATACGGCTTTGCCCGGCCGCTTATTGCTTGATGCGCATGTATAGGACGGCGTATCGCGCTTGGCAATTCCTGACGCGTAATAGGGGTTTTACGTGTGAAAAGCGGTTCCTCCGCAAAACTGCACAGCGGCGGTCGTCTGCAGAAAAAGCTTGATAATCCTCACGGACTGCGCCGTTATGCACGCCACGCCGCCGGGCTTCGCG
>DATMTF010000015.1:0-8496 GCA_035565015.1 Asticcacaulis sp.
ATACGCGTGGCCGTCGTTCATCCGGTCGACGCAGACGCCATGCGCGCCGCCGCCGAGGCGGCTGAGAAAGGCCTGATAGAGCCCGTCCTTATCGGGCCCCGGCAACGCATTCTCCAGGCGGCCGCCGAGGTCGCCGCCTTGGATGGCGTCGCCATTCCGAATTGGGACATCATAGATACGCCGCACAGTCATGCGGCTGCGGAAAAGGCCGTCGAACTGGCGGCGTTGGGCCGGGTCGACGCCTTGATGAAAGGCGCTCTGCACACTGATGAATTGCTCCATTCCGTCGTCGCTGCAAGCTCCGGCCTTCGCACCGAACGGCGCGCCAGCCATGCCTATGTGCTCGACGCGCCGACCTACCACAAACCTCTCATCATCACCGACGCCGCCGTCAACATCGCGCCTGACCTGACGGCGAAGGCCGATATCTGCCGCAACGCCATCGACCTCTGGCGCAGCCTTTTCGGCAAAGATCGCAAACCCAAGGTCGCGATTCTTTCGGCCGTGGAAACCGTCACTCCGGCGATGCCTTCGACGGTCGACGCAGCGGCCTTGTGCAAGATGGCCGAGCGCGGCCAGATCCAGGGCGCCACGCTCGACGGCCCCCTGGCCTACGATAACATTATCAATCGCCAGGCGGCTATCGACAAGGGCATTGCCTCAGACGTCGCCGGCGATGCCGACATCGTGGTCGTTCCAAACATTGAAACCGGCAATGCCCTGGCCAAGCAGCTTATCTATCTCGGGCAGGCCAACGCCGCCGGAATTGTTCTTGGCGCCCGCGTTCCCATCATTCTGACCAGTCGCGCCGACAGCGTCCGCACGCGCCTTCTCAGTTGTGTGGCCGCCCTTTACCTGGCTCAGGCCCGACGCCGCGGAGACATCAAATGAACGATACGCTTCTCGTCATGAACGCAGGCTCCTCCAGCCTCAAGTTCCGCCTTTTCGCGCTTGAAGAGAACCTTACCTCGCCGCTCGGCGGCGAGGTTGGAGGCATCGGCCTTGCTCCAGTGTTCGAGACCAGAGGTATGTCCGGCGCGCAAGAGCGGAAAGAATTGCCAGCGCACTATACACTTGACGACGTCGTGACCTGGGTTCTGTCCTGGCTGGACGGCGCGGACCAGTTGTGGCGCCTGCGGGCTGCCGGCCACCGCATCGTCCATGGCGGCGAACGCTACCACGGACCCGCCAGACTCGATGACGTTGCATTGTCCTATCTGCGGTCACTGGAGCCGCTGGCGCCGTTGCATCAGCCGCATAACCTGGCCGTCGTCGCGGCGCTCGCCAAGGCCTGTCCCGATCTTGTGCAATATGGATGCTTCGATACCGCCTTCCACGCGGATCTGCCGGCCCTTGCGACCACCCTCCCGCTGCCACGGTCCATCCGCGACCGAGGCGTTCGCAGGTACGGATTTCACGGCCTGTCCTATAGCTGGATCGCCCGGTGTCTAATCCGCGATTTCCCGCGCCTGGCCGCCGGTCGTGTGGTCGCCGCGCATCTGGGGAACGGCGCAAGCCTGTGTGCGCTCAAGGATGGAAGCAGCGTCGACACCAGCATGGGGCTGACCGCGTTGGATGGCCTGCCTATGGGTACGCGCTGCGGGGCGATCGATCCCGGCGTTGTTCTCCATCTGCAGCAGGGCCTCGGCCTGGGCCTCTCCGACGTCGAGCACATGCTCTACGAGGACAGCGGCCTCAAGGGCTTGTCCGGCGAAAGCAGCGATGTCCGCGTGCTTCTGACCTCGCCTCGCCCTGAGGCCCGGTTCGCGCTCGAATACTTCGCCTATCGGACGGCCCAGCAGGTCGCCATGATGGCCGTAGCCATGGGCGGGATCGATGGCCTGGTCTTTACCGGTGGGATTGGAGAACACGCCGCGTTCGTGCGGGACCGCATTCTTGCGCGCCTCGCCTTTCTGCCGCCGTTCGAGACCCACATTATCGCTGCGGACGAGGAAAGCGCCATGGCGGCGGACATATTCGCGATGATGACCAAAAGTCCTCCAAAGCTTGGTCAGGATCAAATCCTCGCATGATGAAGCGAAGCAGAATGCAGGCAGTCCCAGCAAGCGAAGGAGACATCCGTGTCCGCCGGCGGCAGGCGTTTGCGCAATTGCCCTCCGGCCTAAGGGTGTTTCCCAAGGCCGAAGCTCTTGCGAAGACTGCTGTCGAACGCATTCGTCGGTACAAACCGACGCAAACGGCTAAGCAACTTCGAGCGGTCGTCTGCGGGCTGCCGCATCCGATAAGGCCCCTTGATGACGGCCAGAATCTTTTTGGCGACGGCTTCAGGCGGCGGCGCCGATTTGATCTGGGCGATGAGAGACTTCGTGACCGCCTCCGCCTGCAGCCCATATGCCCCCAGGGGTTCGCGCACCAGCTTCGCATTGGCGTCGAGCCTGGTGTTGGTGAAGGAGGGCTGGAGGAGGACCACACGTACATTGTAGTCCCGAATCTCGTGATCGAGGGACTCCGACATTCCCTCCAGCGCATGCTTGCTGCTCGCATATAACCCCATAAAGGGCGCTGGCAGGTATCCCAGGACCGAGCTGACATTGACGATCAAGCCGCTCCTGGCCTTGCGCATAGAGGGCAGGACGGCCCGGACCATGCGCAGCGGCCCGAATACATTGGTGTCGAACAGCGCCTGCGCCTCGTCGATGGACGTCTTCTCGACGGGGCCGACGAGGGAAACGCCGGCATTGTTGATCAGGACGTCAATTCGACCGGCGTTTGACAGAACCCACTCGATGAAGGTCGAAACGGAGTCTTCGCGGGTCACGTCAAGACGGCCATAGCTCACATTCGGCATCGGCTTGACCGCGTCAGGATTCCTGACGCCTGCGTAAACGCTCAAGCCCTTTTCGGAAAGGAGGCGCGCCGTCGCCTCGCCGATCCCTGAAGATGCGCCCGTGATGACGACGACTTTGCTCTTGGACATTTGGGTTTCCTTGTAGAGCCGCGATTTGGCGGCATTTGAAAGATCGGGATGAAAAGCCGCACATCGGGGTGTGGTCAGAAGCCGTTAGAGCCCTTCAGCCCTGTAAAGCGCAGCGACTCTGAGGGAGCGCTCGGCAGAAGCGTCAATAAGCGCCCGGTGGGCTTGCTCGTTGCGCACGACCGAGGCCAGGCATGCCATCTTCGGGATAAGCCCCGCCTGGTATTGGCGTTCCGCCTCAGCATGCTGGCGATCCGACGCCTGGGCGTCGGACCGGGCCAAAGCTTCGCGCGTTTCCGCCTGCTCGACGGCGCTCAGTTTCGTGCGCACGTCCGCAAGCGCCGTAATGGCCGTCAGCCGATAGCCCTCATAGGTCTCGACCTCGCGGGCCGACGCGGCGTCGATCTGACTCTTGATCCGCCCGAAGTTCAGCAGCGGCCAATACAGGGTTGCGGCGGCGTTCCATACGTCGAAGGACGGCCTCACGCTGGTGTCCTGGCTGCCGTAAAATGCGCCGATTGAGACATCGGGGAACAGCGCCGCCTGGGCCGAACGCGTCGACGCCCTGGCCGCAGTCAGGTTTGCCTCCGCCGCCTGCATGTCCTGCCGATTGCGCAAAATGCGCATCGGCGCATCGGTTGCGTCGGGATGCCGGAATTGCGGAATCCCGGAAGGCTCGGACAGGCGCGACCTCAACTCCATACGGTCGTCTCCAACCAGGACGCTGATGGCGTTGAGATACTGCTCGCAGGCTTCGCTGAGCCGACTGAGCCCGGCGTCGGCCGCCCTGGCCTCGATTTCCGACGCGCGGAACTGGCCTTCCGTGATCAATCCCTTCCGCCATTGCTGTTCATAGCCGGCGGCAATCTCATGGGCGGACGCAGCCGTCGTCCGTAAGCTGTCGAGATCCTGCTGACACTGCCGCAAGCCGATATAGGTCGCAATGATTTCGAGGCGTACGGCGCCGCGGACCTCTTCCAGCGAGGCGCCGGCCGCCGCCGCAGCAGCCCCGGCGGCCTGCGAGCGCGCCTTCAGACCGCCGAACAGATCGAGGTCGTAACTGGCGTTGAGCTGCCCCTGGACGATGTCGATCGTTTGATAATTATAGGTCAGCCCCACATCGCCGCGCTGGGCGACGCCCGTTGCGGAAACGTCCGGAAACAGAAGCGATCTTGCCGTGACGTGCGCGGCGCGGGCCTGTTTCAACCGGGCCTCCGCCATTTTTATGTCGTGGCTGTTTTGGCTGGCGGCGTCGAGCAGGTCGGTAAGGACCGGATCGGAACCGAGCGTCCACCAGGCCTTAGGCCGGGGTTGTGAAGCATCGGTCGTCACGGGCCAACTGGCTGGCGCGGGCGCGACAGGAAGGTGGGCTGTGGGTGTCGAACATGCAGCCAGAAAGGCCATGACTGGCAGGGTTATAAGCAGTTTATGCATGGGAAGCCTCGCTATTCGGCTTGCGGACCTTGAACCAGAAGGCATAGAGGGCGGGCAGGAAGACGAGCGTCAGCACGGTGCCGACGCCGACCCCGCCGATCAGAACGAAGGCCAGAGCCCCCCAGAAGACCGAATGGGTCAGAGGAATAAAGGCCAGCATGGCGGCGACCGCGGTCAGAATGACCGGTCGGGCGCGGCGCACGGTCGCTTCGACGACCGCGTCGTAGTCGCTGGCTCCCTGCGCCTTGTTGTCGTTGATCTGCTGCACCAGGATCAGCGTATTGCGCATCAGGATGCCGGATAGTCCCACCAGGGCCAGGATGGCGTTGAAGCCGAAGGGCTGGTTGAAGATCAGCAGGGTCGGTACGGCGCCGACCAGGCCGAGCGGCGCTGTCGCAAAGACCATCCACATGGTCGAGAAGGTTCTGACCTGGATCATCAGCACGACCAGGGTCAGCAGGATCATCACCGGCACGACCGCCGCCAGCGCGACATTGGCCTTGGCGCTTTCCTCGACGGCGCCGCCGGTATCGATGCGGTATCCTGCTGGCAGATTCGCCTTGATGGCCTGCAGCTTCGGCAGGATCTTCGCCGTGACGTCGGGCGGCTGAACACCGTCGCGCACGTCGCCTTGCACGCTGACGAACAGTTCGCGGTCATAGCGCTTGATCTGCTGGTCTTCACTGTCCACGCTCGGCTGAACCACGGCGCTTAACGGGATGGCCTGACCGAGCGCGTTCGTCACCGTCATACCGGCGAGATCGGACGGGGAACGCCTTTCGGCGCCTGGGGTGCGCAACAGCACGTCGACCGTGCGCGTTCCGTCGCGGACCTGGGTCGCCGGAACGCCCGACACAAGGCCCTGCAACTGGAGTTCGACCGATTGGCGGGTCAGGTTGAGCTGCGCCAGGCGGGCGTCGTCGATGGCGTAATGCATGACCGGCGTCTTGTCGCCCCAGTCGAGATGCGGATCGAGGACATCGGGATTCTGCTGCATGACGGCCCGGACCTGCTCGGCGATCTTCATAATGCCGGCCTCATCGGGGCCGACGACGCGGAACAGCACGGGATAGGGCACGGGCGGCCCGAACAGGAACTGCGTCACGCGCACGCGGGCCTGCGGATAACGACCGTCCGTCACCCACTGCCGAATGCGGGCCTTGAGCCGGGCGCGCGCTTCGACATCCTTGGTCTGGATGACGACCTGGGCGTAGGCGGGGTTCGGCAGTTCGGGATTCAGCGAGAAGAAGAAGCGCGGCGCGCCCTGCCCGATATAGGCCGAGACATCGGTGGCTTCTGGCTGCTTTTGCAGATCGGCTTCAAGACGGCGCGTCAACGCCTTGGTCGCCTCGAAGGCCGATCCCACCGGCATCTTGACCTCCACGGTCAATTCGGTGCGGTCGGAGTTCGGGAAGAACTGCTTTTTGACGATGACCATGCCGGCGCCGGACAGGAGGAACAAGCCGACCGTAATCGCGATGGTGACGCCGCGGCGGTCGACGGCGAGCCGGACAAGGTTGCGGAACCGAATATAGGCCCTGGTCTCATACATGGAGCCATGGTCATGACGCGGTTTGATATTCGGAAGCATGACGACGCCAAGGTACGGGGTGAAGGTCACCGCCACCACCCATGACGCGATCAGGGCGAAGCCGACCACCCAGAAAATGTTGCCGGCATATTCACCGGCCGACGACTGGGCGAAGCCGACAGGGATAAAGCCAAGTATGGTCACTAAGGTTCCCGAGAGCATGGGCGCCGCTGTCGTGGTCCAGGCGTAGGTGGCGGCCTTGACGCGGTCAAAGCCCTCCTCCAGCTTGACCACCATGGTTTCGATGGCGATGATGGCGTCATCGACCAGAAGGCCCAACGAAATGATCAGGGCGCCAAGCGTTACGCGGTCGAAGTCGCGGCCTGTGAGCAGCATGACGACGAAAACGACCGCCAGGGTCAGCGGCACGGCTGCGGCGACGACGAGTCCGACGCGGAAGCCGAGCGCGACAAGCGAGACCAGCATCACGACGCCGAGCGCCATCATGAACTTCATCATGAATTCATCGACGGCGTGATGAATCGCCCTGGCCTGGTCCGATATCTTGGTGATGGTCAGGCCCAGCGGAAGCTGCGCGCGCAGCGCCGCCTCTTCATGATCTAGCGCCGCCCCTAGTGTCAGCCCGTTGTAGCGCGGCGCCATGACGACGCCCAGCACCACAGTGGGCTGGCCGGCGTGATCGATTTCAAAGCTGGCCGGGTCTTCATAGCCTTTGCGGACCTCGGCGAAGTCGCCGACCTTAAGAAGCTTGCCCTGGACGTTCAGCGTGACATTGCGCACGTCGTCGACCGAGGCGAGGCCGCTGTCGAAGCGCAGTTGCACCCTCGGACCGGACGTGTCGATGGAGCCTGACGGGGCGATATCGTTACGCCCCCGCAGGGCCGTGACGATATCCTGGGCGCTGACCCCAAGCGTCGCTAAACGGGCTTGCGGTATATCGACATAGATCGCCTGGGGGCGCTCCCCCAGAATCTTGACCTTTTCGACGCCTGGAACGTGCAGCAGTTGCTGCCTCAGGGTCTCCGCCTGCTTGACCAGGTCGCTATTGGGCGCGCCCTTGCCTTGCAGGGCGTAAAGTGAAAAATAAACGTCGCTGAATTCGTCATCGAAAAAGGGGCCATAGACGCCGTTCGGCAGATTGCGCGCTTCGTCGGACAGCTTTTTGCGCGCCTGATAGAACTGGTCCGGCACCGCCGAAGGCGGCGTTGAATCCTTCAGGATGACCTTGGCCTGCAACACGCCGGGCTGCGCCGTCGTTTCGACGCGATCATAGTACTGTAATTCCTGAAGGCGCTTTTCCAATGGATCGCCGACATTTTCGTCCATTTCCTTCGCCGTGGCGCCCGGCCACACCGCCGTCACCGTCATGATCTTGACGGTAAAGCGCGGGTCTTCGGCCCGGCCCAGCTTGATGAAGGCGAAGGTTCCGGCGGCAAGCACGGCCAGAATCAGGAAGAGGGTCACAGCGCGTTCGCGCACGGCGAGCGCAGAAAGATTGGGAAAGGTCACAGCGCGCCTCCCCGCACCGGGGTCACGACTTCGCCGTCATGCAGCAATTGCGCGCCGGCGGCGACGATGATCTCACCCTGCGCCAGGCCTCCGGCGATTGAAGCCGTCTCCTCGTTGAGGCGCAGAACCCTGACGGGTTTGGACCGGACATGACCTGAAGCGTCGACTATCCAGACCATTGCGCCGCTACCCTTGTCGACCAGCGCCGACAGCGGAATGTCGAGTCCCGGAGACGAAGCCCGCGCGACCGATGGCGACACCGTCACGGTCGAGCCCAAAGGCGCTTCGGACAGGTTGGCGTCCATGACATAGCGGGCTTCGAAAAGGCGCGTCGACGGATCTGCCGCCGCCGATATCTGGCGAAGGCGGGCGCTGTAGGTCGAGGCTTGAGCGCCGAAAACGGTGACGGTCGCCGTTTCGCCCGGCGTGTGGCCGGCGTCGGGCAACCCCACCACGGCCTCTGGCGGACCGGCCATGGCGATCCGGATCACCGGCTGGCCGACGCCTGTCACCTGTCCGGCCTCCGCCGGGATCGCGGTCACGATGCCGGCGCCGTCCGCGCGTAACTCGGTGTAGGCCCGTTGATTGCGCACCCCCGCCAGTTGGGCCTGAGCGGCTTTGAGATTGGCGTCCGCAGCATCCTTTCCGGCCCGCGCCTGCTCGATTGCATCGGGCGCAGTCGAACCGGAAGCCGCCAGCGCCGCCAGCCGTTCATAGCTTGCGTTTGCCCGCGTCGCCTGCGCCTGCGCCGCCGAAACGGCGGCGGTCGCGCCATTGAGAGCGTCATCGTAATCGGAAGGGTCAAGGCGCATCAGCAACTGGCCCGCCGTAACGCGATCGCCGACATTGACCCTGCGCTCCGAAATCCGACCGCCGACGCGAAAGGACAGATCCTGCTCGACGCGCGAATGTATCACGCCGGAATAGGCCGTCGCCGTTTCAGCGCCTGCCCCGACCTGATAAACAAGGACTCGTGGCTGCGCGTTCTGATTCGACTTCGGCGGCGCATGACAGGCGGCTAAAAGAGAGGCGGCTAAAAGAGAGGCGGCTGGGGCCAGCGCGGCGA
>DATMTF010000016.1:0-8980 GCA_035565015.1 Asticcacaulis sp.
CCGAAGTCGAAACTGTCGCTATAGGGTTGCAGATTGTCGAACCCGTTTGGGTCGCCCGCCAGCCCCGGCAGCACGGCGTAACTGCCGTTGAGTTGTTCGGTATTATCGACCGTGAAGGCGACATTGGCGCTGACCGCGTTCTTGCCGGTCAGGACAGCGCTCAGATCCAGCGAACTGGCCGGACAGTAAAAGCCCTTGAGATTGCCCGTGCATTGCGTGATCGCGCTGTCGCTGAAGCCATAGAAGTTGGTGCCGCTGTCTATAAAGCTCTGGTTCAGCGCCGTTCCCTTATAGGTCGCGGTCAAAAGCCCGCCCGTGCTGGTCGTCAGAACCTGAGTCGCGGTCATGGCGTTGTTAGCGCGCGTGCCGATGCCGAAATAGAGCGTCCCGGTCAGGGTTCTCTGCCCCAGAGCCGCCGCCGCCGGCAGATCGATGACCACGCCATTATTGTCGAGCCCCAGCTTGGCCACCGGATTGGGAACCTGCGCCGAGACCGGCGCCGCCGTCTGCGTGCAACCGCCGCCCGACGGGCAGACATAATAGTAGCCATTGCCGACCGTGACCGCGCAATAGCTTCCGTCGCCGCAATCGTTCGGCAGCACGCCGACGCCGATAATGCCGTTGGCGCCGAAATCGGCGATGGTGTCATGCGCATTGCCGCCGCCGGACGAACAGTCCGACGGCACGCTGGCGTAGTCACCGGTCTCGCCGATCACCATCAGCGGCATACCGGCGACCTGCTCATCGCCCATGCTGAGATCGGCCTTGCGCACCGAACCCCAGACATAACCGTCGACATATTGATAGCATTCGGCCAGATGACCGGTCCCGCTGACCGTCTCCGGCAAGGCGGCGCGCATGGCGGCGCTGAGCGCCTCGTTCTCGATGCGCAGGCCTTCCGAGCCGGTATCTACGATGATGTGGTCGATGGTCTGACAGGTCGTCGTTCCCGGCGCGCAGATTTTCAGCGTCATATAGCCGATATTGACATTGCCGGTGGCGGCGTCCGGCCACAGATCGACGCTCATCGCGACGCTGTTGGCGAAGGCGCTGCTGCTGGACGATGAGGAGGATGACGATGAGGACGAGGCGTAACCCCCGCTATAGCCGCCTCCCCCGCCGCCGCCGCACGCCGCCAGAACGATGAGCGTTAGGCCCGTCAGGAAAATGCCTATGGTCCGCCTCATGGCTGACCATCCGTCGCGGTCAGTTGCCGCATGTCAAAGCCGTTCGGCGTCGCCTGCGGCAGGATCGCGTAGCCCCATTGAGCGCTGCTGACGCCGCCCGTGCGCACGACAAAATCCGCATGGGTCGATGCCAGGGCGCGCCGCATGCGGATATGGCCGGTCTGGACATTATCGGCCTGAAAACGCTGAAAATAGACGCTTCCAAACAATTGGCGCAAGTCGGGCCGACGCGGCCCCGTCCAGCTTACGGCGAAGACGGTCCCGTCGGCATTGGTGAATTCACGCACCGCGCCGCCATTTCCCAGCGCCATGTCGTGCCGATTCGCCGCCCCCACCGCATGCACGCTCATAATGCGCGGCGCCAGCCTGCGCTGATCCAGATCAACCGACGACGCCGGCTGGCCCAGCTCCGCATGGGCGTTGTGCGCCAACGCCACAAAGACCGCCGCCGCAATCGCACTATATAATGGCCGCATCGCGTTCCGCCGCCCCCCTTCGTCACCGTTGAAAACAGATGCTATGCTCACGGCGAAAATATGCAAGCGCCTTGACGCGGCGACCGCTAACGCCTGTCGCCAGCCTTTGCCGCCGCCTTATTTTCAGGTAAAATCGCCATATATCGGTTTGATAACGGCGCCTCTAAGCTGACCGGACCGCAACCGGTGCGGTGACTGTCAGAGAGGAGGGTCTTATGGGACCGAATTCTGTCGGATGGCTGACCGCCATCATCGTCGGCGCGCTGGCCGGCTGGATCGCCGAGCAGCTCATGCACTCCAACCAGGGTCTGTTGATGAATATCATCCTGGGCATTCTGGGCGCCATTATCGCCAGCGCTTTGATGTCGGTGTTCGGCATCATGTTCGCCGGCGTGATCGGTTATCTGATCGCCGGCATTATCGGCGCCTGCATCCTGATCGCGCTCGGTCGGATGTTCCGCGGTCGAACCGTTTAGCCGTTTCAACGCCGCTCCGTCCCGCCGGAGCGGCGTTCCTTTGTCTGGAGGCCTTTATGCGCGTCAAGGACATCATGACCGGCGATTTTCAGGTCGCCACTTCGCGTTCCACCTTACAGGAGGTCGCCGAGATCATGCGTAATGGCGGCTTCGGCTATTTGCCCGTGCGCGAAGGCGACAAGCTGAAAGGCGCCGTCACCGACCGCGACATCGTCGTGCGCGGTCTGGCCGACGGATTCGGGCCGGAGACGCCCATTCTTCATGTCATGTCGGAAAGCATCGTCTATTGCCTTGAGGACGACGATATTCGCGAAGCCGCCGATCTGATGCAGCGCGAGCAGATTCGACGTCTGGCCGTTCTTAACGACGACAAACGCCTGGTCGGCGTGGTGTCGCTTGGCGACATCGCCCGCGTCACGGACGACCGCGCCCTGACCGGAGCTATCGAGGTGCAGGTCGCTCAGCCGCTTTAGCGGCTTAAGAACCCGACCCCATAATTCCCGTAAACACCACCAGCGTGTAAGCGCCAAACGCCAGAATGGCGACGGCCAGCAGGACCAGCCCCATCTTGTCGTCTTCGCTGAGCGAAGGCCCATGCGCGTGTCGTGGCGCGCGTCCCATATCCGGTCGCGATGGACGGCGGTTATATAGTTGAGGATCGAAGGGCATAATGGTCTCCGGCGTCAATAGTCCAGTCAGCCTTTAAGTGTAACCGAAGCTGTATAAGATGTGCTGCGGTGAATGGCGCGCCCACATAAGAAAGCCATAAATCCGCGCCGCCCACCCTGCGCCTTGGCTGTCATTCCGATTGCGATTGACAGACCGCTTTCCCGGCTTCACCTTCGGCGAAACACAGGGAGGATCGTCATGGCCAGCGTCACGGGTTTGTCGGGTAATGAAATCTACTGCATGGCGCTGAAAGGCTATACGCCCGGCGAGCTGGTGGTCGGCAACAGCGTCAATTCGATGGGCTTTTTGGGCTCGATCGGCGCGGGGCTGAACAACATCCTCGGCGGCGAGATTCCGCAGGTCACGCAGGCGATTCAGGACGGGCGCATGCACGCCTTTTCGCGCATGGCGCGCGAAGCGCAGACTCATGGCGCTTCCGGCGTGGCGGGCGTGTCCGGGAACTTGCGCGGCCTGTCTGGCAATACCGAATTCCTGTTCATCGGCTCATGCCTGCACGGGGCGTCGGGCAGTTTCTTCACCTCGGCAGGAGACGCGCAAGAACTCTACTGCCATATGGATGCGGGCTATCGGCCTATCCACCACGTCTTCGGCAATATCGCCTATTCGATGGGGGTCGGCGGCGGGCTGATCGGCGCACTCAAGCAACTGGCGCGCGGCGAAATCTCGGAATATTCCGACGTGTTCAACAAGACGCGGCACAAGGCTCTGGAACGGATCGTTCAGGCGGCGGCGGCGGACGGGGCCAACGCCGTCGTCGGCATCCGCACCACCGTCCTGCCGTGGATGGGCACGCATGAAATGGTCATGACCGGCACCGCCATGCATCATCCGGGCCTGCCGTCCGGTCAGGTCGCCTCCTCCGACCTGACCGGCGAGGAGCTGTGGTCGATGGCCAGCCTGGGCTATGCGCCGGTCAAGCTTTTGATGTCCACCTCGATCTATTCGCTCGGCGTGGTCGGCGGCATCTTCTCGGCGCTGAAGTCGCTGGCGCGCGGCGAGATTTCCGAACTGACCGAACTGGTTCACGACGCACGCGAACACTGTATCAGCCGCCTCAAGCGCGAGGCGGATGAACTGGGCGCGCAGGAGGTGGTCGGGGTCAAGACCTATGTGATCGAGATCGGCCAGGGCCTGATCGAGTTTATGGCCATCGGCACGGCGGTGCGTAAAACCGCGGGCATGGGGGTCGCCACCCAGATGCTGCCGTCGCAGGCTATTGTGCGCGACAAGGACACCTGGGTCGACGGCGATTCCGGCATGATGCTGCTGCGGCAAAGCGAAGGCGGCTAAGCTTTTCGCACGAATCGGCGGGACGAAGGCGGCGTCTCGTGTTACAGACCTGTTATTCAGTTTCCGCACGCACATGCTCGACCGCACCCAATTTTACCGCTTTGAAGACTTCATCCGCGACACCTCCGAGGCGCTCAGCGGCGACGAGCTGTTCCGTCTTTTGCAATGCGCCGTTGGCCAATATGGCTACGACCGGCTGATCTTTTCGGCGCCGCTCGATTTCGACCTGCCCGACGAATGGCGCAGGATGGGCATTTACAGCACCTATCCGGCGGAATGGGACGAAGAATATGAGCGACGCGGCTATGCCGGAATCGACCCGGTGCTGCGCGCGGCGGCCTTGCGCAGTCAGGCCTTCACCTGGAAGGAGCTGGAGCACAACTCGATCTATTCCGATGCGCAGAAACGCTTTATGCGCATCGCTGAATCCGACGCTGGACTATATGCCGGCATTGGCGCGCCCATCCACGGCCGGCGCAATTTGCAGGCGGGCGTTGGTTTGGCCAGCAGCCAGCCGCACGACGACGCCGAGGCGCACCGCGACCTGATCGGCGCCTTCTGCAACCAGTTCTATGTCGCGTTCAAGCGGCTCTACGCCCGCCCCGGCCCGCCGGTCGAAATCCGTTCCCTGTCGCCCAAGGAGCGCGAAATCCTGACCTGGGTGGCGGCGGGTAAGACTGACGACGACATCGGCGTCATTCTCAGCATCAGCCGCAATACGGTCGACACCCATATGCGCTCGATCTTCCGCAAACTGGACGCCCGCAACCGCGTCACGGCTGTAGTTCGCGCCATTGTCGATGGCCATATCCAGCCTTGATCGGATGGACAATGCGGCTTTTTTGCGTCCCTCACGGATTCTCGTGATACCGCCCATCTTCCGGATGTGCTTGATTTCCCTTGTCGTTTGACGCCACGTTTTCGGTTCAGGGTCCGTTTTAGCCTCCGGACCTTGAAACCGGGGGGCGCGGGGGGCATGAATTGTCCGCACATAGGAGAGAAACTTATGTGCGGACGGTTCGATGCCGGAACCTGAGCGCATCCTAAGGCTTGAAAACCTTATCGCTGTCGCAGCCGAATCGGCCAAGGACCATTCTACAGGCGTGCGCCTGTGGGAGGATAAGGTTATGTGCGGGCAGTTCGATTCCCTGGCTCAACTGGCGTTTTTGCAGGATTTACTGGGGGTTAAGCCGTCCGCCCTGCCCGTCTTGCCGCGCCGGGTCGCGCCGTCGGCGGGGGCCGCCATAGTCGTGGAAAACCCGGAAAGCCGCGCTTTTGAGGTCATGCCTGCGCGGTTCGGACTGGTTCCGGCCTGGTATCGCGGCGCGCTGAAGGACTGGAAGGCGGCGACGTTCAATGCGCGCGTTGAAGAGGCCAATCTGAAACCGGCTTTCAAAGGCGCCTGGCGTTATCGGCATGCGCTGGTTCCGGCTGAGGCCTTTTACGAATGGTCAGGCCCGAAGACGGATCGCCGCCGCTTTCGCGTCACGCGCGCCGACGGCCAGCCGCTGATGCTGGCCGGATTGTGGGAGGAGGCCTATCTGTCCGAGGGCGAACTGTGGAGCTTCGCCGTGCTGACCCGACCGGCCAGCGGGGATATGATGAGGATTCACGACCGTGAACCGGTCATCTTATCCCCGCAAAGCTGGGCGGCGTGGCTGCGGCGCGAGGCGGTCGATCTGGGTCGGCCCGCCCGGCTGGGCGTATGCGAAGAAACGCTGGGAAGTTTATTATAAAGGCGAAAAAAGCGGGAATTATGGGCGATTATTCGCAAATTAGAGCAGCCGGACGACTCCCACCCACCCACGCTTCAGTTTTCGCCGAAAAACTCGCGTTGCGACTGCTCCAGCTCCTCGGCATAGCGCCGGGTCACATATTTTTCGGTCAAGAGGCCCATCAGCTTGTGGTCTTCGCTGACCACGGCCAGATCGTCGACGCCGAAATGCTCGAACACGCGCTGGATGGCGGCGATGTCCATGTCGGGCCGGACATAGACGTCGGTCTGGCGCGCGATCTGGCTGGCCGGGGCGTCCGGATCGACGCCCTCGCCATAGGCTTCGGCGGTCAGGACAAGGCCGCGATAATCGCCCGCCGCATCGACCAGCAGCACCCGGCTGGTCGAGCCGAGCGGCACCTGTTCGCGTAAAGCAGCGATGCTGATCGTGTCGGGCAGGCTGGTGTGATTCTTGCGCATCAGGTGCGCGGCGGTCAGCGCGCGCACCCAGCCGATGTCGCGCGGCGTGCGGATCGCCTCGCCGCGCAGGTGCAGGCGCCAGGTCGAGAAGGAATAGCCGAAATATTCGCGCATGATGGCCGAACAGCACAGGGCCGCCGTCACCACCGCCGCCGTCAGGGCGAAGTCGTGCGTGACCTCCAGCACCAGCAGCGACATGGTCATCGGCCCGCCGACAATGCCTACCGCCAGACCGGCCATGCCGACCAGGGCCGAATTGGTCGGATCGAGATTGGCCGCGGGCCAGATATGGTTGACCGTCATGGCGAAGGCCGAGCCGAGCAGCGAGCCGAGGAACAGGGAGGCGAAGAACAGGCCGCCGCGGAAACCGAAGGCCAGAGACAGCACCGAGCCGCACATTTTCAGCACGAACACCGCCAGCAGGGTCAGGATCAACGATTGCTGAGCCAGAAAGAGCTGCATGGCGCCGTGGCCCGACGACAGGGCCTGCGGCGCCACGAAGGCGACCGGCATCAGGCAGACGCCGCCGACCAGAGGCCGCCAGACATCGCCTATGGGCAAGCGGCGCACCACGGCTTCGGCGCTGGCCACCAGCCGGATGATGACGATGCCGACCCCGGCGCAGATGATGCCGAGCAGGGCGAACAGAAGATAGCCGGGCAGCGAGATGTCGCGCCCGATCGTGCTGGCGATGACGAACGGCTCGTTCTGCATCAGTTGCGCGGCGACCACCGCCGTCAGCGACGCCGCCGCCACCGGCGCAAGAGCCGCGGGCGTATAGGCGCCCAGGACGATCTCGAAGGCATAGAAGGCGCCCGCCAGCGGCGCGTTGAAGGCCGCGCCGATGGCCGCGCCCGCGCCCGCCCCGACCAGGGTGCGTAAAGACGCGCGCTTTAAGTCCAGCCACTGACCGATCTTGGACGCCATGCCGCCGCCCATCTGGGCGTAGGCGGCTTCGAGGCCGACCGAGGCGCCGAAGCCGTTGGAGATCAGGGTTTGCAGCGACACCATCAGACTGTCGCGCAAGGGGATGCGCCCGCCATAGAGGGCGTTGGCCTCGATCACGTCGATCGGCTGGCGCGAGCGGCGCGGAAAAATCAGCCGCAGCACGCCGAGAATGAAGCCGCCCATCGGCAGGGCTAGGAGATGCCAGGGCTGCAATTCCGGCAGGGCGCTCAAGCGCAGATCGGGCGAAAAGCCGTAGAGGATGGATTGCAGCAGGTGCGCCGTGTGACTAAGCAAAGCCGCCATCACCCCGGCCAGCAGGCCGACTCCGGTGGCCAGAACGATGAACCAGACCTCGGAGCCCTGCAGATGGCGCTTAAACAGGGCGACGCCGCGCAGCACGGGCCGCCTGACCGTCTTGCCCAGCAGAAGGTCATTGAGATGCGGCGGGCTGACGTTCTGACCAAGCAGTTGCATCAGGGGCTCCGGACCGGCGCTGCGGCGGATGAGGCGGCGAGATTCTTCAAAAAAACCTTAGACTTCTCGCACGACAATGTGAAGCCGGTTCGCGCGCTGACAGGCGAAATTCAGCGATCTTCGGCGAACAGGCGACGCAAGGACTCGTTCCACGGCAGGCACAGGCCCAGCGCCGCCGCCAGCACGATCAGCGGCAGCCAGACCGCCGGATGATGCAGGCGCGCCGTCGCCACCGCGCCGATCAGGGCGCCCAGGATAAAGCTGGCGCACAGGGTGAAGAAGAACAGGGTTTCACGCCGCTGCTTTTTTTGCGGCGCCGGGCCGCCGCGCCGGAACACGAAGGCGGCCATGAAGCTTTCGGCGAAATGGCGTAAGTTTCCGCTGGTCGTCACCGAGGTGTAGAGGAAATGACCGATGCGCGTGAAGCTGGTCGCCTGCAGGGCCGCCACAAAGGCGATGCCCGCCACCACCGCCATGTCCGGCGCGACGTGGTCGGGCAAAAGCGCGACGCAGAAGAGAAAGGCGACCTCGACGGCCAGCGAAACGCGCGCCGCCGACGGGATCAGCCGCCGCAGCGGCGGCTCTTTCAGCGCATGGGCGACCCCAACCCCGACCAGATAGGCGAGGATCGGCGTCAGGAACGGCAGGGCGCGCCAGCCCTGATCTTGCGCCAGCGCCGCCGTCAGCTTGACGATATTGCCGGTCATGGCGTTGGCGAACACGCCGCCATAGCCGACATAGGTATAGGCGTCGAGCATCCCCGCCGCCAGAATCAGCAGGGCGGCGACCGGTAAGGTGCGTTCGGGGCGGTCGTCGGATACGTCGCGCATGGCGAAACTGTATCAGCCCGCCAGCCGCGCCGCCACTGTTGCGCGCGCGGCGTCGAAGGAGTCGGCGTTGCGCCGGACCTGCGCGACCAGAACCGCGCCCTGAAAGATATTGTTGAGTTCGCGGCCCAGGCTTTGCGGATCAGGCAGGCCCGCCTCGGCGCAGAGTTGCGTGAAGCGCTGCTCGATATGGCGTCCCGCCTTTAGGCCGCGCGCCTCGATCGGGCCGCAGCGCCCGGCGAATTCCTGCGCCGCGCGCATGGCCAGACAGCCCTGAAAGCCGCCCTTTTCCATCATCTCGCGCTTGATGTCGAAAATCGCCTGAATCTGCGCGCGCGGATCGGGATTGCGGGCTTTGGCCGGATCGAACAAACAGGCCTCGACGCCTTCGCCATAGCGGTCCAGCACCGCCTCGATC
>DATMTF010000017.1:0-10801 GCA_035565015.1 Asticcacaulis sp.
GGCGCGCTGGATCAAGCCTACATCCATGGATTTGGCAAGATCGGTCAGGATATGGGCTGGCTGCGCCTGCACGCCTACTGGCTCAAAATGCGTGGAACGGGTCGCGTCTCGGACAGGTTCGCCGACTATTCGATCAACACCGCCGCCGCCTATCAGAATCGCTTCATGGTTCCCCGCCCGGACATGACGAAGTCGCCGCTGCGCGAGATCGCCTACGCCTATCATTTCGACGCCGGCCTCTATGCGCGCTATTTGCGTCGGCACGCCGAGGCGCTGGGCGTCGCGCGCACAGAGGGGACAGTGCGCGAGGTCGGCTTGCGCGCCGAGGATGGCTTTGTCGAGCGACTTGTGCTTGAGAACGGTGCCGTCGTCTCAGGCGATCTTTTCCTCGACTGCACGGGCATGCGCGGGCTTTTGATCGAAGACACGCTGAAGACCGGTTTGGAAGACTGGTCGCACTGGCTTCCTTGCGACCGCGCCGTCGCCGCGCCCTGCGCCTATGGCGGCGACAAGCGAACGCAGATGACGCCCTATACGCGCTCGGTCGCTCGTCCTGCGGGCTGGCAATGGCGCATCCCCTTACAGCATCGTATTGGCAACGGGCATGTCTATGCCTCGCGCCATATGAGCGACGACGAGGCGTGCGCGATCCTGATGCGCCATCTTGACGGCGAAGCCTTGGCGGAGCCGCGTCTGATCCCGTTCCGCACAGGCCGGCGCCGGAAGATGTGGAGCCGAAACGTGGTGGCCATCGGCCTTGCGGGCGGCTTCATGGAGCCTTTGGAATCGACCTCGATCCATCTGGTGCAGAGCGGACTTTTGCGGCTGATCAACCTGTTCCCGGACTCTGGATTTTCCGAAACGGCGCGCGACGCCTATAACGCCCAGAGCCGCTTTGAATATGAGCGCATCCGCGATTTCCTCATCGCGCATTATCATCTCAATGGCCGGGACGAACCGATGTGGCGCGCCTGTCGCGACATGGCGATCCCCGACAGCCTGAAGGCGCGGCTCGATCTGTTTCGCGCCAGCGGCCGTTTCTTCAAAGACGCCGACGAACTGTTCGCCGACGAGAGCTGGATTCAGGTTCTGCTCGGTCAGGGCCTGATCTCCGACGCCTGCGATCCGTTTGTCGATCTTTACGATGATGAGGCGAAAACGGCCTATCTCAACAATATCAGGGACGTGATCCGGTCCTGCGTCGCAGGCATGCCCAATCACGCCGACTATATCGCCGCCCACTGCGCGGCGGAAACGGAGACGACGTCATGCGCCTGATCCCCGCCCTGCTGGCTGGAACCGCCCTTATAGCCTTGCATATGTCCGCACCTGCATACGCCGCCGCACCCTCTGGGTCTGGACGCGTCCAGGTGTGGGAAACCGACGCCGATCAATCGAAGCTTCTGGCGCAGCAGCCCGATCTGTCCTTCGGCCATGCCGAAGCGGCGGTCGTCATCACTGTGGATCCATCTCGAACCTATCAAAGCATGGTGGGGTTCGGCGCCGCCATGACCGACGCTTCGGCCTATATTCTGCGACACGACATGACGCCGGGGCAGCGCGACGCGCTGATGCGCGATCTGTTTGACTCCTCCGGCGATCATCTCGGCCTCAGCTTTATGCGCCTGACCATCGGCGCCTCGGATTTCTCCCGCGTCGACTACAGCTATGACGACATGCCCAAGGGCGAACAGGATCCGGCATTGGCGCATTTCTCGCTCGATCCAGCCAAGGCGGACGTGCTGCCTTCCGTAAAACAGGCGCTTCTGATCAATCCGAAACTGACCCTGATGGCCTCGCCGTGGAGCGCGCCCGGCTGGATGAAGACCTCGGACAGCCTGATCACAGGATCGCTTAAACCCGAAGCCTATCCCTATTTCGCCGACTATCTGGCGCGCTATGTCACGGTGATGAAGGCTGAAGGCGCGCCGATTTTGCTCATCACCCTGCAAAACGAGCCCGGCTTTGAGCCCGCCGATTATCCGGGCATGCGCGTCGATCCGCAGGCGCGCGCCGACTTCATCGGCGGTTATCTTGGCCCGACATTCAAGGCCGATGGCATAGAGACGAAAATCCTCGACTACGACCACAACTGGGATCTGCCGTCCTCGCCGCTCACTGTGCTCGGCGACGCCAGGGCCAATCCCTATGTCGCGGGCGTCGCCTGGCATTGCTATGCGGGCGATGTCGGGGCGCAGGGACCGGTGCATGACGCCTACCCCGATAAGGACGCCTATTTCACCGAATGCTCCGGCGGCGACTGGGCGCCGAAATTCGATGAATCCTTTGACTGGTTCATGAAGACGCTGATCATCGGATCGACGCGCAACTGGGCCAGAGGCGTTCTGTTCTGGAACCTCGCGCTGGATGAAAACCACGGACCTCATCTGGGCGGCTGCGGCGATTGCCGCGGCGTCGTGACGGTCGATTCCAGGACCGGCGCCGTAACGCGCAATCTGGAATATTATGCGCTGGCTCACGCCAGCCGCTTCGTGCGTCCAGGCGCGACCCGCATCGCTTCAGAGTCCGGCGCAGGCGGGATCAGCACGGTCGCCTTCAGGAACACAGATGGCTCCGTGGCGCTGATTGCGCTTAACACAAACAAGACGCCGACCGCGTTCGCCGTTCGGCGAGGCGCGCAGAGCTTTGCCTACACCCTCCCCGCCGGAGCCGCAGCCAGCTTTGTCTGGCGGCCCGCCAACTGATTTATCCCTCAGGAACTCACGACATGACGACACGCTCGCGCCTCGCCCGCCTTATCGCCGCCGCCATGATTGGAAGCGCTCTGAACCCTTTGCCTGTCATGGCGCAGATCATGAACTCAGCCGTTCAGGCGCCGGATGCGGATGCGCGCTCCGGGGCGATGCTGAAGCGCATGACCCAGGATGAGAAGCTCACCCTCATCTTCGGCTATTTCGGCGCCGATATTCCGGGCAGGTTCACCCGTCCGAAAGAGGCGCGCTGGTCTTCGGCGGGCTATGTGCCGGGGATTGCGCGCCTTGGCATACCGGCGCAATGGCAGACCGACGCCGGGATCGGCGTCGCCACCCAGCACGATGCGACTCATTGGCGCGAGCGCACCGCCCTGCCCTCAGGTATCGGCACGGCGGCGACCTGGAACACGGACCTGGCCTATAAGGGCGGCGCCATGATCGGGTCGGAGGCGCGCGATTCCGGCTTCAATGTCATGCTGGCGGGCGGGGTCAATCTGCTGCGCGATCCGCGTAATGGCCGCAATTTCGAATATGGCGGCGAAGACCCGCTGCTGGCCGGCAGAATAGTCGGCGCCGAGGTGGCGGGCATCCAGTCCAACCACATCGTCTCGACGATCAAGCATTTCGCCTTCAACGATCAGGAGACGGGCCGCCACTTCGTCAGTTCCAATATCGACCACGATCAGGCGCACATGTCGGACCTGCTGGCCTTCCAGTTCGCCATTGAGGACGCAAAGCCCGGCTCTGTCATGTGCGCCTATAACCGCGTCGATGGGGACTATGCCTGCGAGAACGACTGGCTGCTCAATAAGGTGCTCAAGGGCGACTGGGGCTATCAGGGCTATGTCATGTCCGATTGGGGCGCGGTCTATTCGACGGTTAAGGCGGCCAAGAATGGCCTCGACCAGGAATCGGCGGGCGAAGCTTTCGATTCCCGACCTTTCTTCAAGGACGCGCTGAAAAAGGCCATCGGCGACGGTCAGGTTCCGCAGGCGCGGCTTGACGACATGGTCTTTCGCATCCTGCGCAGCCTCTACGCCACCGGCGTGATGGACGCCGCGCCTGTGGCGGACGCGCCGATCGACCTCGACGCGCACGGCAAGATCAGCCAGGCCGATGCCGAGGAGGCGATGGTGCTGCTGAAAAACGATCCGGCGAACGGCCAGAACCTGCTGCCGCTGGCGAAGAGCGCTAAAAACGTGGTGATTATCGGTGGCCATGCCGATGTCGGCGTCCTGTCGGGCGGCGGCTCATCGCAGGTCCACGTCAGGGGCGGCAATGCGGTTCCGGGACTCGGTTCGCCCAACTTTCCCGGCCCCGTCTATTATTTCCCGTCCTCGCCGATGCAGGCGATCAAGGCGCGCCTGCCGGACGCGCAGATCAGCTTTGTCAGCGGGGACGACCCAGCAGCGGCGGCGCAGGCGGCGAAAGGCGCGGATCTCGCCATCGTCTTCGCCGACCAGTGGACCGGCGAGGACATCGACTTTTCCGTCACCCTGCCCGACCATCAGGATGCGACGATTACGGCGGTAGCCGACGCCAATCCGCGCACCGTCGTCGTGCTGGAGACCGGCGGACCGGTGCTGACGCCATGGGCGGACAAGGTTCCGGCCCTGCTGGAAGCCTGGTATCCGGGCACGAATGGCGGCGAGGCGATCGCGCGCGTGCTGTTTGGCGAGGTCGACGCATCGGGCCGCCTGCCCGCCACCTTCGCCGCTTCGCTCGATCAGTTGCCGCATCCCGTTTTGAACGACAACAATGGCCAACCGCATAAGCCCTACGACATGGACTACAGCGAGGGCGCGGCGGTCGGCTACAAGTGGTTCGACAAGCACGATCTGACCCCGCAATTCCCGTTCGGCTACGGCCTCAGCTATACGCATTTTCGCTATAGCGGCCTGAGCGCAAGCTATACAGACGGCAAGGCGAGCGTCAGCTTCGACGTCAGCAATGACGGCGCGCGCGCTGGCAAGGCCGTGCCGGAAATCTACGCCGGGCCGGCTGGCGATTACAGCGCCCAGGGATGGGAGGCGCCGCGCAGACTCGCCGCCTTCGCCAAGCTGGAGTTGCAGCCGGGCGAGACGCGCCACGTCAGCCTCAGCATCGACCCGCGCCTGCTGGCCGTCTATCGCGACCACGGCTGGCGCATCGGGGCGGGCGATTACACGGTCTGGCTCGGCGCCTCATCGCGCGACCTGACGCAAAGCGCGCCGCTCGCCCTGCCCGCTCGCGCCCTGCCCGCCGATTATAGTGGGGAGTAGAGCGCGCAATCCGCGGCTCACATACGCGCGGCGGGCGCCCTAGACGTCCGCGAGGTTCAGTCAGGGAGAAGCTGGCCCTCGCCGGCGAGGTTCTTAAGGGCTACAGAGATTAGAGTTTTTAATGTTGTCGGGGCTTTAGGATCAAAGATTAGAATCGTCAGACCGGAGAGGCAGCATCGCCACAAGGGTTCGGTCGCGCATGATAAGGTGATGATAGAGGGCCGCCGCCACATGCAGGCCAACTATGCCGGCCAGAATATTGGCCGCCAGATCGTGCCACGCATTGACATCATGCTTGAGCGCGCCAAGGCCGAAGTCGGGCAACTTGACGAGGTTGAACATCGGGAAGCCGCGTGCGAAGGCATTGACAATCCCAAGCATCACAACTGCAGCCAACAAACAATAAAGTCCTGAGTGCGCGGCGCCGGCGATCCTATGAGGCAGGCCCCGCTCCAGCGGCGGCCCTTGCCGCTTTGACCCAAAACGCCAGACCAGACGTAAGGCGAATACCGCCGTGAGGCCAAACCCCAAAAGCACGTGGACAGACCAGACGTCGACCCGAAACGGCCCGCGCGGCAGAAGGCCGGTCGTGCGCCCCATGACCCACAACACAACGACCAGAACGGCGCTTGTCCAGTGATAGATGCGTGTGCGCGCATCGTAGTGGATGGCTGTGATTGTCTCGCCCTTTGTCATGATCCCGCCTGTTTTCGCGTTGTCAGGCACTGTGACCCGGCTTTACTGTCAACAAGCTGTCATACCTGGAGGCAATGGATCAAACCTGCTCACCGGTCACAGACGAGGGCTGCGTCGCAGCGTCATACGGGAATATCTCGTGCCAGCGCTCGGCAAACCGCTGACGCTTGAGCTTGTCCAGCCCAACCAACAGGGCGGGGCCCAGACGTATGCCGCGCGTTTCGCCATGGGCGGTTTCGAGAAGGCTGCCTTGAGTCATATCGGTTCGCACCGGGTTCATGAACAGGGCCGATAACTGGCTCTGACCACGCTTCGACAACAGATAATCTAGAAAAACGCTCGCCGCGTTCGGATGGGGGGCCAGACGCGGGATAAAGGCGATCCGCGACATGAGAAGCGTATAGTCCTGCGGCACCACAAGGCCGATAGGGCTATGGGCGTGGGCCTGTTCCAGCACATAGGAACTGATCAGATTATAGGCCAGAAGACGCTTTCCCGCAGCCAGATCGCTGACCATTTCCTGACTGGCGGCATAGAGTTGCGTGTCGACATCGGCCAGGGCGTGCAGCAGCCGATCGGTGTCGGGCGTGGCCTGTTCGTCCTGGCTTAGAAACAGATAGCCGGCAGCGGAGGCGAGAGGATCATAGGTCGCCACCTTGCGGCGATACGTGTCCGGCTTGCGCGTCAGAAGATCGACAAACGCCCCGTGTGTCGAAGGCAAATCGGCGGGGGCCATCAAGGTCTTGTTATAGGCGAACACGATGGGTTCGGCTGTCGCGCCATAGGCCTGTCGTTTCCAGACAGCCCATTCCGGCAAGGCGCGCGCTTCAGGCGATTCATACGGGCGCGCATAACCGTCATTGACCAGCTTGATCTGGCGATCCATCGCCGAACTCCAGGCAATATCGGCATGTCCGGCGCCCGCATCGCCTTCCTTGATGATCTGGCGATAGAGTTCGATGGTATGCAGATTGACGTAATCGACACGGATCGGCGCGAACGCCTTTTGAAAATCATCGATCAATGGCTGCATCTTCGTCTTTTCGGTCGCGGAATAGACGGTCACCACACCTTCACGCCGGGCTTCAGCGAGGCGATGATGGGAACTGCGGGCATAGGCCTGACTGTGCGGCGCGGCGGGTGAGCAGGCGTTTTCCAGCAAGGCCAGCGCAGGCGTCGCCGCCATCATTCCCAGCAAACTGCGACGCTTCATAGCTGACCCCTGAGCCACCGCGGCCGCCTCTTGTCCGTCTGGACATGCAGCCTTGCGCCATATAACGATGATCCGGCGCGCAAGACCAGACCCAAAACCATATGGCGAAAACCGGCGGCGCGCCGCCGCAGGGCGGAAGAAGCGAACGGATCATGGCGCGTATATTAGTCGTGGAAGATGATGCGGCCCTGTCGCGTGGCCTGAGCAGCCTGATCGCCGCCTCAGGACATGCCGTTGATGTGGCCGCCAACGGGCAGGACGCGCTCGACATGGCGCATGACGAACCCTATGCGCTGATCATTCTCGATATCGGCCTGCCGGACGTGACTGGATTTGATGTGCTGGCGCGCCTGCGTCAGAACGGAGAAAAAGTGCCGGTCCTGATGCTGACGGCGCGCGATACGGTCACCGACAAGGTGCGCGGACTGGATCTCGGCGCCGACGATTATCTGCTCAAGCCCTTCGATCCGATGGAGCTGGAAGCCCGGATGCGCGCGCTGCTACGGCGCAGTACGGGCGAAGCCTCGCCGGTCATTCAGGTTGGCGCTCTCAGTTTTGACGCCACGACTGGCCTCGTGACGGTCAATGACCGTGAGATCAATCTGCGCCGCCGCGAACGCGCTGTGCTGGAGCGCCTGATCGCCCGGCCCGGCAAGGTGGTGCCGAAAGAACGGCTGGCCGCCGAGGTGTTCAATTACGACGACGATGTCGCACCCAATGCGATCGAGCTGTATGTGGCGCGGCTGCGGCGCAAACTGGAGCCCGACGGCCCGCAGATCCGCACCCTGCGCGGGCTTGGCTATATGCTGGATCCGGGCTGATGGCGGAGGCTGTCAACCCTCACGCGGCTCCGGAAGGGCGCTCACCCTCCCTGACCGGGCGGCTGATCGGCGGCCTGATCGTGCCGATGGTGTTGCTGGCGCTGGCGCTCGGCATTGCCGGAGCCATCTCGGTGCGCCATGCCGTCACGGCCGTCAGCGACACCATCCTTTTGGCCTCCTCGCACGCCATTGCCGAAACCCTGGCCGTGGACAAGGGCGAGGTCACGCTTGATCTGCCGCCCTCAGCCTTTGGGATGCTCGAAAACAACGCCCAGGATAATGTCTATTATACCATCCACCACAAGGGCCAGGTGATTACCGGCTACGCCGACCTGCCCCTGATCGGCGCAGGCCTAGCCGATGGCGAACACACTTTTATCGACGCCGTTTATCGTGGACAGCCCATCCGACTGGTGGCCGAGGCCCGACGCCTGCCCCGCCTGAATGGCCTGATCGTGGTCGAGGTGGCCGAGACGACCGGCGGGCGAACCCTTATTTCCCGGCATATCCTCTGGATTCTCGGCAGCCTGGAAGGCGCCCTGATCCTGCTGGTTCTGGTGCTGATTCCGCTTGCGATACGTTGGGGCCTGCATCCTCTGGTGCGCCTGCGCGCCACGATGGACAGCCGCAATGCGCAGGATTTTACTCCGATCCCGCTGGCGCAGGCGCCGGGTGAACTGCGCGGACTGGTCAGTTCTTTCAATGCCTTGCTACATCGTCTCGATCTGGCGGTGGAGGGGGTGCGCCGATTCAGCGCCGATGCTTCCCATCAGATGCGCACGCCCCTGTCGGTATTACGCAGCCATATTGCCTTGCTGAAGAAGGCCAGCCCCATCGACAAGGGGATGCGCTCATCTCTCAAGGATATAGATGAGGCCGTGGATCGTCTTGAGCGTCTGGTCACACAGCTCCTGGCGCTGGGCCGGGCCGACGGGGCGACGCCTCTGCCCGCGGCGCAACGGCCCTGCAACCTGTTGCAGCTTGTGCAGGATGCGGCTTCGGACCTGGCTATGATGGCCGCGCGCCGACGGGTCAATCTCGCGCTGGAAACGCCGACCCAGCCCGTCTGGGCGATAACCGATGAAAACCTCGCCCACGAACTGATCAGCAATCTGATCGATAACGCCATCCGCTATAATCGTCCGCGCGGCCATGTTTCCTTAAGCGTTTTTGCGACGAACGGACGCGCGTGGGTCAGTATTGAGGATTCTGGCCCCGGCATTCCCCCTGCCGACCGTGAGCGGGTTTTTGAGCGTTTCATCCGCCTGTCGCCGGACGCTGATCACAGTGGCAGCGGCCTGGGTCTGGCGATTGCGCGCGCCCTCGGCGATACGCTTTCGGCGCACATCACGCTGGCGACGCCGGATAGCGGCGAGGGTTTGCGCGTTGTCGTGGATTTCCCGACAGCCGATGGCGAACAGGCCTGAAATCAAACCTGGCTGACAGCTTCATGACAGCTTGAACGCCTAGGGTCTTTGGCAGGGCCGACACCACAAGAACAGATCAGGCCTCCAGATCACAACCGCTGTGCGCCAACTGGCGCCTGGACGGTTAACAGGGACGAACATCTTGACGCGTTTGATAACAGCCGAAAACCGTACCCGCCTGAAGTCCACCCTTCAGGTCGCCAGTGGCAATTTTCTGGAAATGTACGATTTCATGGTCTTTGGCTATTACGCCGCAGCCATCGGCAAGGCGTTTTTCCCATCGGGCAATCCGCTTGTTTCGCTGCTGGCCGCCTTCATGGCCTTCGGCGCCGGATTTCTGATGCGTCCTTTAGGCGCGATCGTGCTTGGCGCCTATACCGACCGGATTGGGCGCCGCAAGGGCCTGATTCTCACCTTGTCATTGATGGCGATCGGTACGCTGTTGCTGGCTCTTGTTCCCGGATATAGCCGCATCGGCCTTCTGGCGCCTGTTCTGGTATTGTGCGGACGGCTGCTGCAGGGCCTGTCGGCAGGCGTAGAACTGGGCTCGGTGTCGGTCTATCTGTCGGAAATGGCCACACCCACGACGCGCGGCTTCTGGGTGTCGTGGCAGTCGGCCAGCCAGCAGGTGGCGGTGATCTTCGCCGCCTTTCTTGGCCTCGCCTTGAATCATTTTCTGGATGCCGACCAGATCTCGGCCTGGGGCTGGCGCATTCCGCTGCTCATCGGCCTGTCGCTGGCGCCGCTTCTGTTCAAGCTGAGAGCATCTCTGAGCGAGACGGTCGCCTTTGAGGCCGCACCGCATCATCCTGATCTGGCCGAGATCGGCAGCACGCTCGTGCGCCATTTCGGCGTCATCATAAGTGGGATGATGATGGTGATGATGACGACGGTCTGTTTCTACCTGATCACCGCCTATACCCCCACATTCGGCCGCAGCGTTCTGCACCTGAAGGCGTGGGAAAGCATGCTGGTCACGGTCTGCGTCGGCGTAACCAACTTGCTCTGGCTGCCGCTGTCGGGCGCCCTGTCCGACCGCATTGGGCGCAAGCCGATCATGATCGCCATGACCTTGCTGGCGATCCTTACGGCCTACCCTGCCCTGATCTGGCTGACGACAGCGCCGTCCTTCATGCGTCTTCTCGCAGTAGAGCTGTGGCTGTCCTTCATCTTTGGCGGCTATAATGGCGCCACCGTCGTTTACCTCACCGAAGTCGTGCCGCCGCGCGTTCGCGCCACCGGCTTCAGCCTCGCCTATTCGCTGGCTACCTGTCTGGGCGGCTTTACTCCGGCGATTGCGACTGCCCTGATCGCCTATACCGGCAATAAGGCCGCGCCGAGCCTGTGGCTGAGCGCCGCCGCCGTGATCGCCCTGATCGGCATCCTGTTCAGCCGGCCTTTTGCGACCAGTCCGGCGCCCGCCAGCGCCGTAGCCGCCAAAGCGGCCCTGTCCGGTGAACAGCGGGGTTGAAACAGGTTGATTTAATTTTTTCAGAGATTTTGACGACAGCTATGTGACAGCTTGAGGCGCTAGTCTCAACACTAACCAAGGGGCGAAGTAAAACTATCGCCTGAGAGCAGGGAAACGACCGTCAGATATAGCCAATCGCGCCAGAAGCATGCTTGCCTTTACTGACGCCGATATGAATGCCTTCGTCTGCAACATAGA
>DATMTF010000018.1:0-7273 GCA_035565015.1 Asticcacaulis sp.
TCACTTTTTGGATAAGAAAGAGCGATAAAACAAAAACTCAGTGCGCCGGTTTCTTTTTGAGGAAGAAGAAGCCCGCGACCGCCAAGGCGGCAGCGGCGACGAAGGCGGCGATGAAGCCGAGTTTGGTGCAGGTCAGGATGACCAGAAAGACCAGCAGCACCGCCAAATGCAGGCTGACCCACTTGGTCAGGCCATTGAACAGGTGATAGGTGGCCTCGTGCTGGCGGATGTCCATCTCGCCGTGAACGTAGTCGGAAGACTCATGATGGTCGGCCATTTTTACCCTCAAAACCTGTTATATAAGGCGCGCCGCCAGCGACGCATAACAGGAGTCTTACAAAAGGACGTGGGGGCGGTCAATGAGTCTGAACCTGACCTGCCGCAAAATGAGTTCACCGCACAGGGATTTGCAAATATATTGCCATACAATTATAAATTGTATTTGCTTTTCAAGTACGTAAGAAAGCGCTGACGCAGGAGGTCAGAACAGCGCCTCGAACTGGTCAATCAGGCTTTCCAGGCGATGGCAACCCATCTTCCAGAACGCTTTGTCACGGGGGTTCATGCCGAACGGCGCCAGAGCCTCGACATAGGTTTTCGTTCCGCCGCCGGCCAGAAGCTGCTCATACAGCGGTGTGAAGGCCGCCGGGTCTTCGCGGCGCTTCTCCATAAGGGCCGACACCAAAAGGTCGCCGAACGCATAGGCATAGACATAGAAGGGCGCGTGGACGAAGTGGCTGACATAAGCCCACCAGACCGCGTAGCCGTCATTGAGCTTAATCGCAGGCCCGAGGCTTTCGCCCATGACCTCCAGCCAGATGGCGTTGATCTGGTCCAGCGCGACCTCGCCTTCCAAGCGCGCGGTGTGGAATCTTTCCTCGAAGCGGTGGAAGGCAATCTGGCGGATCACCGAATTCAGCCCGTCCTCGATCTTGCCCGCCAATAACGCTTTCTTGTCTTCGAGCGAAGCGGTGGCCACCAGATGCTCGAACACCAGGCCCTCGGCGAAGATCGAAGCGGTCTCGGCGAGAGTCAGCGGCGTGTCGGCCAGAATCGAGCCGAGCGGCTGACACAGGGTCTGATGCACGGCATGCCCCAACTCGTGCGCCAGGGTCAGCACTTCGCGGCGGTCGCCGGTGAAGTTGAGCATCACATACGGATGGCGGTTGGCCGTGACTGGATGGGCATAGGCGCCCGACGACTTGCCCGCACGCGGCGCGGCGTCGATCCACGGGTTGTCAAAGAACAGGCGCGCGCGCCGGACGAATTCCGACCCCATTTGCGCGAAAGCGCCCAGTACGATGCTCTTCGCCTCGTCCCAACTGTACTGTTTCTGCACATCTTCGGTGAGCGGTGCGTTGCGGTCCCAGAAATCGAGCGATTTCCGGCCCATAATGCGCGCCTTCAGCGCATAATAGCGGTGCGACAGGTTCGTATAGGATTCGCTGACCGCCTCGGCCATGGCGTCTACCGCGTCCTTATCGACCTCGTTGGCCAGGTGGCGCGAGGCGGCGGGATCGTCATATTTGCGCCAGCGGTCCTCGATCTGCTTTTCAAAGGCCAGCGTGTTCAGCGACAGGGCCAGCACCGGCGCGTTGTCGGCCAGGGCTTCGCTCAGCCCTTTGGCTGCGGCCTTGCGAACCGCAGCCTGCGGCGCCGACAGGCGGGTCAGGGCTTCGTTCAGCGTTAGCGACTCTTTACCGACCTTGGCGCGCAGCCGGGTCAGGGTTTCGTCGAACAGGCGCGTCCATTGCGCAGCGGCGGGCATGCGCTCCAGCATCAGGCGTTCAAGGTCGGCGGACAGCTCATGCGGGCGCGAGGCGCGGATGCGGCGCAGCCACGGGCGCCAGCGTTGCGCGCGCTCGGTGGCGCGCAGGGCCTGCTCGATCTCCCAGTCTTCAAGCTTGTTCAGTTCCAGGCTCAGGAACAAAGTCCCCGCCGAAATCATCGCAGCCTGGGTCGACAGGTCGGACTGCATCTTGGCGATGGCCGGATTTTCGCGGTCGATGGTCGAGGCCAGGGTCGCATAGGCCAGAGCCCCGCCCATATCGTCCATCGCTTTTTCGTACAGGCTGGCCGCCTGGTCGATCAAAAGGCCGAGACGCTCGGCGTTGGCGCGGGCGGACAGGAAGGCGCCTTCCAGCTTCGCCAGCTCTTTGACATGGCCTTCGCCGCGCGCAAAATCTTCCTTGAGGCGCGGATCTTCAGGGCCGGAATACAGATCGGAAAGATCCCAGATGGGCAGGCCGGAGACGGCGTCGATAGGCAGGGTCTGTGTCATGGAGGTTCAGATAATCCGCACCGCCTCTAAAAGCGAGAGGTAATTTGGCCGACGAGAGGCGAAGCCTGAGCGCCAAACCAAAACGCGACATTAAGGATACCGCTACACCCGATTTTTACCCCAAGACGATACACATGTCCCAAAACAGGTCGGGTTTTGTGACGCCGACCGCATCAGAACGATGGTGGGTGACTTCGATATGGCCAAGACGATCCTGATCTGTGACGACGACCCGACGCAGCGCCGCCTGATTCAGGCCGTTCTGGAACGTGAGGGCTTTTCGGTCATGCACGCCGAGAATGGCGCGCAGGCGATTGACCGCCTGACGCAGAATTCCGGCATCGACGCGGTTATTCTCGATCTGGTCATGCCGGGGCAATCGGGCATCGAGACGCTCAAGGAACTGCGCGCCTCCGGTGTGCGCACGCCAGTGGTGGTGCTGACCGCATCGGGCGGCATCGACACAGTGGTCAAGGCCATGCAGGCCGGAGCGCAGGACTTCTTCATCAAGCCCGCCTCGCCGGAGCGCATTCTCGTCTCGGTGCGCAATGCGCTTCAGATGGGCGACCTGTCCGCCGAGGTGCAGCGCCTGCAAAAACGCACAAGCAATCGGACCTCGTTCGACGACCTGATCGGGTCTTCGCCCGCCATGCAGATGGTGCGCAGGCTTGGCGAGCGTGCGGCCAAGTCCAATATTCCCGTGCTGATTCTCGGCGAAAGCGGCGTCGGCAAGGAATTGATCGCGCGCGCCATTCAGGGGTCTTCCGACCGTGCTGGCAAGCCATTCGTTGCGGTCAACTGCGGCGCCCTGCCGGAAAATCTGGTCGAATCCATCCTTTTCGGCCACGAAAAAGGCTCGTTCACCGGCGCTTCGGACAAGCATCTGGGCAAGTTTCAGGAGGCCAGTGGCGGCACCTTGTTCCTCGACGAGGTCGGCGAACTGCCGCTCGACATGCAGGTCAAGCTACTGCGCGCCTTGCAGGAAGGCGAGATCGACCCGGTCGGTTCAAAGCGCCCGGTCAAGGTCGATGTGCGCATCATCTCGGCGACCAACCGCAATCTGGCCGATCAGGTTCGGGCGGGCGCCTTCCGCGAAGACCTGTTCTATCGTCTCAACGTCTTTCCGGTCGAGGCGCCGTCCTTGCGCGAGCGCCGCGAGGACGTTCCGGCCCTGGTCGAGCATTTCGTCCGCCGCTTCAATGTCGAGGAGGGCAAGCGCGTGACCGGCGTGTCGTCCGAGGCGATGCAGATGCTGGCCGCTTACGACTGGCCGGGCAATGTGCGGCAACTGGAAAACACCGTCTATCGCGCCATTGTTCTGGCCGACAGCCCGTATCTGCAGCCGTTCGATTTCCCGGCGATCAGCGGCGTGTCCGCGCCTCTGATTGCGACGGCGCCGTCAGACGGCCCGGTCAATGGCAAGACGGCGATCGAGGCGCATCACGACGCGCTCAACGCCCTTCATGACGCGCCGGTGCGCATTCTCGACGACAGCGGCCATCTGCGTAAGCTGGAGGAGATCGAGCGCGACCTGATCGAACACGCGATCAGCGTCTATGCCGGCCATATGTCGGAAGTCGCGCGCCGTCTCGGCATCGGGCGCTCGACCCTTTACCGCAAGGTGCGCGACTGCGGCCTCGAAGGCATGGTCAAGGAAGCGGGTTAGGAAAGCTGGCTGAATCGTTCGCGCGCGGCGCCGAGCAGTTGCGCCTGCAGGCGGCTGACCCTGGCCGGGGTCAGATCGTAGATCAGGATCACGACGACGCCCAGCACGCACAGACCGGCGGGATAAAGTCCGAGCGCGGCGCGCATCGTCTGCAACGCCGCCTCCGGCGCCGCATTGGCGGCGTAGCCACGTCCCGCCAGCAGCCAGCCCAAGGCGGCGCCTGCGCCCGCCGCAGCGATCTTCTTGCCGACATTGATCATGGCGTAGGTCATGGCGGTGGCGCGATGGCCGGTTTTCCAGGCATTGTAGTCGGCGGCGTCGGCGTACATGGCGAAGGTCAGGGTCGAGACGACGCCGAAAGCCGCGCCGGACAGGCCTTGCAGGACGAAAAGGGCCGCGAGCGCCTTCCCTGGACATAGATAGAGAAGAAGGCCATCCAGAGCCGCGACGCCCAGCATGGCGGCGATCCAGACCTGCCGCGTCGCAAACCGGGTCAGAGTCGAACACGCCCCCGAACCGGCGGCCAGGCCGACATAGAAGACGATCATAAAGGCGCTGACCAGATCTGGGCGAATGGCGACATATTTGATGAAATAGGGCGTGGCTGAGGTATGCAGCACAAAGGCGGCCATCTCGACCACGCCAAGCGCGAACAGGACGATCCATGGCCGGCTGCAGAACAGATCGGCGATGTCGCGCAACGGGTTGCCGCGTGGCTGCGTTGCCAGAGAAAACCGCTCGCGCGTATGGAGAAACACCATAATCAGACAAGCGACGGCGGCGACGCCGTAAAGCGTCATGGTGAACTGCCAGCCGAGCGCATGGTCGCCGCGCCCGCCCCACGCGATCAGCCTGGGCGTCAGCCAGGTGACGGCGACCGCGCCGAGGAACGCCGTACCGTAGCGCCAGGACAGGATCGTGTCGCGCTGGGCGGAGTCCGGCGTTATAACGCCGGAAAGCGCATTATAGGCGACATTGGCGGCGCTATAGACCAGATTCAGACCGATCAGCCCCATATAGATGGCGGGCAGGCGTTGGTTTTGCGACAGATCGGCGGTGGAGAAGGTCGCCACGCCAACAGCGGCCAGAGGCAGGCCCAGCCATAAGAACCACGGGCGATAGCGTCCATAAGCGGTATGCGTGCGGTCGATAATGGCGGCGAAGACCGGTTCGGCGACGGCGCTGACCAGACGCATGGTCAAAAGCAGGGTGGCGGTGGCGGCGATAGGGATGTTCGCCACATCGGTCAGATAGATCATCAGAAAGGCGGTCAGCGGCGCCCAGTAGAGATTGAATCCGGCGTCGCCGAGGCTGTAGCTGATAATTTCTAGCGGCCTGATCGGCTCATAGGCTTGCAAGGCGGGCTTTGCGGTGAGCGCTTCGGGCGGGGGCATACGACACGGAGCCAGAACTACGGAAACAGTGCGTCATTGTGCCGCCACAGGTCTTAATGAAAGCGTAAGAGGCGGGCCGGGCGCAGCCCGCCTCCTGCTCGCTTAGTTTAATGCAGCCTCGATGGCGGCGTAAAAGGCGTCGGGTTGATCCAGCATCATGAAGTGGCGGCTGGAGTCGATTTGCGTAAACGCGACCTTCGGCGCGCCTGCATAGGCGGCCTTATAGAAGGCGGCGGTCGCATCCGGAACCTGTCCAAGCGAAACATCCACCGGATAGATGACGGTGATCGGCAGCTTCATGCCCGGCAGATCAGGGCGCAGATCGGTCGTCAGGTCTTCGTAGAAGGCTTGCGCCAGAACGCGGCGGTCGGAATCGAGCGACCACTGTACGATCTGGCCGCGATGGGCGTCCGAAGTCGCCATGCGCGCCAGGGTCGCCTGCTGCTGCGCCTTGAAGGCGTCGGCGGGCAGGGCGATGACGCCGTCGCGCATGGCCTTTGCCTGCGGTTCGATGGCGGCGACGCTGGCCTGCGGTCCCATCATCAGTCCGGCGAAGGGCAGCGAATCGGCGATGATCAGCCTGCCTGCATCCTCCGGATGGGCCTTGGCCAGCATCAGCGCCATCAGGCCGCCGAGGCTGTGGCCGATAAGGACCGGATGGTCGAGATGCTCGGCCTTGATATAGGCGTCGAGCGCCGCCACCGTCGGGGCCAGCACGTCGCCTTCGGCGTTGGCGCCTGCCGGTTCGCCTGCAAATCCGGCGAGGTTGAGAACGTGCAGGCGGTAATGATCGCCAAGGCGCGCGACCGCACCGTCCCAGACGGCTGCGGACGAGGCGAGGCCGGGGATCAGGATGATGTCCGGCCCTGAACCGCTGACGGCGACGGAAAAGCGCTCATGCGCGGCGTCGGGGAAGGATGTGGCCGCCTTAGCGTGATGAGCGGAAGACAGGGCGGCGACGACGCCGATAATGACGGCCAGAAAAGCCATCGGACGGTTGATCAGGCCGGGCTTACGGAAGCTGGCGCAAAACAATTTGAACATGACGGGACTCCTTTAGGCGAGGATCAGGCCCGACAGACGGGCGAACAGGTTGATAAGGACGAAGGCGAGCCGGTGTTCAGGATCGGCGGCGATGGCGATGACGACGATGCTGGCGATGACCCAGGTGATGAATTGAATCTGGACATGAGGGGAGCGCTTACGCTCCGGCAGGATGCGCATGGGCATGAAAACTCTTTTGCAAATAGAGGGTTAAGGCGTTACGCGGTAGGGATTGGCGAAGATGTCCTCCACCGGGCGGTCGAATACTCCGGCAATCTTGTAGGCCAGGTCGAGCGACGGCGAGTGTTTGTCGGTCTCCAGCGCGATCACCGCCTGACGGGAGACGCCGAGTTTTGTAGCCAGATCGGCCTGGGTCAGACCCATCTCCATCCGCAATTCACGCAGATTCTGTTTCATGTCGCCTTCCTCAGAAAGGCGCTGGTCAGGCCGAACATCATCCAGAACAGGGGATAGACGAGATAAAGATCGAAGTGACGCGCGCCCGCATTGGCTTCGACAAAGCCCCATGCCGTGCAAACGAACAGGGTCAGGCCCGTTGCGATGACGAAGCGGCGGATCAAGACGCCGCGCACATATTCATCGACGGCCTCGATATATTTCAGGAACACCCAGATCGCGCCCCCGATCGGCAGAGCGGGCAGGACGGCCAGCCCATAAAGCAGGGCGCCGTCAGGGCGCAGGTCGCGGATGGCGATAATTGAGCCAAAAAGCGCCGCAGCGTATAAGGCCATCCATAGGCTCAGGCCCATGACGTAGCGGGCGTTGGGGGTGTTCAGGTCCATGTTTCGGCTCCATTTTGTAAGGCTGACCTTACATAAGCGCCTATGTAATGTCAACCTGACATCTTTAAAAATGTAAGGTTAGCGT
>DATMTF010000019.1:0-7253 GCA_035565015.1 Asticcacaulis sp.
GGCGAAGCCAATGGTGGTGGGGCCTCTTACTTAATCCTCGTCCTTATCATCATCGTCATGCCGCAGATCGCGCGCTATCTCCGGCCGCATGAACAGAGCGTCGATCCGCGCCGCCTCATTAAAGCTCTCATCATGCACAAAGCGCAGATCGGGTGTGAACTTCATGTCGATCATCCGGCCCAGAATCCCGCGCAGGAACTTGGCGTGCCGGTTCAGCGCCGCCACGGCGGGACCGACCTCATCCGCCGTGATCGTCACCCCGCCCAGCCCTGCGCCCAACGGTTCGACGAACACGATCGCATGGCGCAGATCGGGCGAGCAGCGCACCTCGGTCACGGTGATCGAGACGCCGTGCAGGTCGTCATCATGGATGTCTTCTTCGCGCAGAATCTCGACCAGCGCATGCCGCACCAGCTCGCCCGCGCGCAACTGGCGCTGGCTCGGCCCCTGCTCGGCAGGAGCGCGCCCATGCGCCTTGTGGGCAGAATGTCCTTGCCCTTTATCTTTGGAATAGCTTCTCTTCATCCCGCCCATATAGGCGTTTTCGCCAAATTTTCTATCAAATAATACAACAACGATTTGCAGGGATACCATGACCTCAGCCAAACCGGCCTTCATACCGAGAATGGAGGGCCTCGACGCTTTGCGCGGCTTCGCATTGCTCGGCCTGTTCCTCGTCCACATGCCCGAACAGTATGAACTCTACTGGGCGCACCCGACGAAAGACCCGACGCAACTGCTGTGGCACGACGCCATTTTCAACATCTTCGCAGGCAAGTCCTTCTCGCTGCTGGCCCTGTGCTTCGGCGTCTCCTTCTTCATCATCATGGACCGGGCGGCGCAGCGCGGCGTCGATTTCACCGTCCGCTTCGTCTGGCGGCTGGCCCTTCTGTTCGGCTTCGGCTGGCTGCACGGCCTGATCTATCGCGGCGACGTGCTGGACGTGCTGGCGGTGATGGGCCTGTTCCTGATTCCGTTCTATCGCTTGAAGTCCAACGCCCTGATCGGCCTGATCGCCGTCTTTTTCCTGTTGCAGCCGTTTATGATCGTGCAGATGATCGCCGCCTTCCACGGCGCAGTCTGGGCCAACAAGGCGCCCGGCTTCTGGAGCGACGTCACGCCGCAAGCCTATCTGACCGGCAAGAGCTTCCTCGCCACCGTGCAGGCCAATCTTGTCAATGGCCGCCCGTTCAAATGGGACTTTATGTGGGGATCGGGCCGCTTAAGCCAGATTCTCGGCCTGTCGCTGACCGGCATGATTCTGGGCCGCATCGGCTTCTTCCGCCAGCCCGAACGCTTTGTCAAAACCCGCCTGATCGGCATGGTCGCCGCCGCCCTCGCCGCCGCAGCCCTGTGGTTCGGCAAGCCCGCGCTATTACCGCTGGTCCCGGCCTCGGACGCCGTCTTCATGCCGCGATCCTTGTGGGATTCGATGCTGTCCGGCTGGTTCGACCTCAGCCTGATGGCGGCGATGATGCTGGCCTTCCTGAATCTCTATTACAGCTTCGGGCATCGCCTTCTGGGCCTTCTGGCCCCGGCGGGCCGCATGACCCTGACCCTCTATATCGGCCAGTCGCTGATCTTCGTGCCGGTCTTCTACAGCTTCGGCCTTGGCCTGCACGCCAGCATGTCGCAATCGACCGCCGTTCTGATCGCCATCCCGGCCTTTATCGCCCAGGTGGTCTTCGCCCACCTGTGGTTCCGCCGCTTCTATTACGGCCCGCTGGAATGGCTGTGGCGCGCAGGCACCTATCTGACGCTCAAAGTGCCGTTCGTCAGAAGGCCCGTTTAAGCACTGTCCAAACTTCCGGTCCCAGGGGCTTGCCCCTAGTGACCCGGCGGCGGGCCGACCAGAATGTCACGCTTGCCGACATGGTTGGCGGGGCCGACCACGCCTTCCTGCTCCATGCGCTCCATCAGCGAGGCGGCGCGGTTATAGCCGATCTGCAACTTGCGCTGGATATAGGAGGTCGAGGCCTTGCGGTCGAAGGTGACGTAATAGACCGCCTTGTCGTAGAGATCGTCGCCCGATCCACCGCCTTCGCCCGGACCGGCGTCCGAGCCGCCCTCCTCGTCGCCGCCATAGGTGACGTCTTCGAGATAGTGCGGCGCGCCCTGTTCGCGTAAGTATTGCGCCACGGCCTCGACCTCGCCGTCCGAGACGAACGGCCCGTGCAGGCGGGTGATGCGCCCGCCGCCCGCCATATAGAGCATGTCGCCCTGCCCCAGAAGCTGCTCGGCGCCCTGTTCGCCCAGAATGGTGCGCGAGTCGATCTTCGAGGTGACCTGAAACGAGATCCGCGTCGGGAAGTTGGCCTTGATCGTGCCGGTGATGACATCGACCGACGGGCGCTGCGTCGCCATGATCAGGTGGATGCCCGCCGCGCGCGCCATCTGGGCCAGACGCTGCACCGCGCCTTCGATATCCTTGCCCGCCACCATCATCAGGTCGGCGACCTCATCGACCACCACGACGAGGTACGGCATGGGTTCGGGGACCATTTCGTCGAACTCATAGACGGGCTGGCCCGTCTCGTCGAAGCCGGTCTGCACCTTGCGCACAAAGTTCTTGCCCTCGGCGGCGGTGGCTCTGGCGCGCTCGTTGAAGTTAGCGATGTTGCGCACGCCGACCTTGGACATGCGGCGATAGCGGTCCTCCATCTCCTTCACGGTCCATTTCAGCGCGACCACGGCCTTTTTCGGGTCGGTCACCACCGGCGCCAGCAGGTGCGGAATGCCGTCATAGACCGACAATTCCAGCATCTTGGGGTCGATCATGATGAATTTGCACTGTTCGGGATCGAGCCGGTAAAGGATGGACAGGATCATGGCGTTGACCCCGACCGACTTGCCCGAACCGGTGGTGCCGGCGATCAGCAGGTGCGGCATCTTGGCGAGGTCGGCGATATAGGGTTCGCCGCCAATGCTTTCGCCCAACGCCATCGGCAGGGTCTGGTTGGTCGCCTCATAATCCTTCGAGGCCAGAAGATCGCGCAAATAAACCGTCTCGCGCTTGTGGTTGGGCAGTTCGATGCCGATGGCGTTGCGGCCCTGCACGACCGAGACGCGGCACGAACGCGCCGACATGTTGCGCGCAATATCGTCGGCCAGGGCCACGACGCGCGCCCCCTTCACCCCCGCCGCCGGGGCCAGTTCGTAAAGCGTCACCACCGGGCCGGGGCGAATCTGGTCGATCACCCCCTTGACGCCGAACTCGGCCAGCACGCTTTCCAGCATGCGGGCGTTCTGGCGCAAAGATTCCTCGTCATAGGCGTGGCTGCGCGCCTGTGGCTTGGCCAGAATCGACAGCTCCGGCAGACGGAAATTGCCCGGTCGCAGGAAGTCGAACTCCGGCTGCTTGGCGGGCGCGGCCTGCGGCGGCGCCTTCATTGGTCGGATGTCGATCGGCGCGCCATCCTCATCGTCAAAGTCCGCCTCAACCGGCGGCGCAAAGCGCGCACTTGGCGCAATCTCCGGCTCCGGGCGTGGCGCCTCGTCCTCATCGTCCAGCGCCATGCGCGGACGCAGCGGCGCATCGAAGCCGTCGGCCTCGCCCTCATCGACAAAGGTCTTGACCTTTTTGGCGCGTTTCGGGCGCGCGGGCGCCTCGTCCTCCGGGCTGGTGGCGCGGTGGGTGAAGCGGCCCATCGCCTCGGCCAGCAGGCTGGCCGTCGCCTGACCGGCGCGCAGGTAAGCGTCGAACTTCAGGCTGAAGGTCTGGTTGAAGCCGAAGACGGCCAGACCTGCGAAGATCAGGCTGGCGATCAGCACGGCGCCCGGCAGGCGCATAAAACCGAACAGCGCCGCCAGCACATGATGCAGCCCCGCGCCCCAGAATCCGCCCAGACTTTGCGCCAGCACCGGATCGTCTGAAGACTGCAACGGCGCGATGGCGGCGGCCAGGGCCAGCACGAACAGCACGGCCCACAGGGCGTGCAGGCGCAACCGCCCGCGCGTCTGGTCCGGATCGGGATGGAAGACGCGCTGCAAGCCGAAATAGACGAACAAGGCGGCGGCGGGCCACGCCGCCAGCCCCAGAGACTGCGCGGCGATATCGGCGACGACGGCGCCGGTGTGGCCCAGCATATTATGCACGTCGCCGCCGGAAGCCGTGTTCAGGCTGGGATCGTCGGCATTATAGGTGGCCAGGGCCAGTATCCCGGCGCACCCGCTCAGGGCGACAAAGGCCCCGCGCAGCCGCGCCATCGGGGTCGAGGTCCAGATATTGCGCGCGTGCGTCTCGAAAGCGCTCCAGAGGGTGGCGGTCAGGCTGGCCATAGCGTCTGCGGTAACTTGTTAAAACAGGGGCGGAAAACTCCTCTCTAGATGCCCGGCAAATGGTTAAAACCTGTTTACGATGTTCGCCGCGCATGAACTTTTCCACGGCCCGTTCGGGCGGACTTGCGGCTAGATGCGAAGGACCGCCAAAGCCAGCCCGGCGGTCGCCCCCAGAATAACGACCATGACCGGCGGCGTCCTGAACCGCGTCAGCAGTACAAACCCCGCCGCCGCCAGTCCAAGATCGATCGGATGACGGATCGCGCTCGTCCCGACCGGATTGTAGAGGGCGGCGGCCAGAATCCCGACGACGGCGGCATTGGCGCCGCGCATGATCGCTCTGGCGCTCCTGAAATTTTGCAGCTCCGACCAGAAGGGCAGCGCGGCCAGCAGGGCCAGCATGCCGGGCAGGAAGATTCCGGCCAGACCGATCAGGCCGCCCCACATGCCGTTCGGCGCACCCGGCATCGCCGCGCCCAGAAAGGCCGCAAAGCTGAACAGGGGGCCGGGAACCGCCTGTGCGAAGCCATATCCGGCCAGGAAGACGTCCGGCCCGATCCAGCCCGGATCGACGACCGCCTGTTTGAGCAGCGGCAGGACGACATGACCGCCGCCGAACACGAGCGCGCCCGACCGGTAAAAGGCGCTGAAGCGGGCGACAGCCGCATTGTCCGTCATATGACCCAGGACAGGCGCGCCGATCAGCAGGCCCGGAAAGAGGATGGCCGCCACGACGCCAATCCGTCGGGAGGCTGTCACCGGATGAGGATCGGGCCGCGCCTCGTCCTGACCGGTTCGGCACACGGCCAGCCCCGCGACCGCGCCGAACAGGAGCGCGCCAATCTGACCGAAAGCGCCCGCCGCCAGAAAGATCATCGCACAGGCCAGAGCCGCGATGACAAGCCGCCGCAGATCGGGCGTCAGGGTCCGCGCCATGCCCCATACGGCCTGCGCCACCACAGCGACCGCGACGAGTTTCAGGCCGTGGATCACGCCCTGCGCCCAGCCGCCGGTCATAAAACCGACGCCATAGGCGAAGGCGATCATCAGCGCGGCGGACGGCAGGGTAAAGCCCAGCCACGCCGCCAGCGCGCCGGATAAGCCCGCGCGGCGCAAGCCGAGGGCGAACCCGACCTGACTGGAGGCCGGCCCCGGCAGAAACTGGCACAGCGCCACCAGATCGGCATAGGCGGCCTCATCCAGCCAGCGCCGCCGGTTGACGAATTCCTCGCGAAAATAACCGAGATGCGCGACCGGCCCGCCGAACGCGGTAAGGCCCAGCTTCAAAAAGGCCAGAAAGACCTCCGCCGCCTCGCCCCCCGATGCAGGCGAACCCATCCCGTTTTTTCCTGTGTCGTCCATGCATCATGATTAGACCAGGTGAAGGATGGTTTTCCATATCCTTGATAAGGGGAGCGCCCGTCCGGTCGGCGTGCATGTCGCATTGCGCTTTGAGACGCGGCGTTTATGATGCGCGGCAGGAGTTGCGCTATGAAAAACTACGATGTCGTGATTGTCGGCGCCGGCATGGCCGGGATGACCTTGGGCCTGGCCCTGCATCAGGGCGGCCTGCGGGTCGCGCTGGTCGAGAAACAGCCGTTCGACGACATGCTGGATGCATCGTTCGACGGGCGCGCTTCGGCCATAGCCTATGCCTGTTTCCGCCAGTGGAAGGCGCTCGGCGTCGGCGACGCGCTGGAGGCCCACGCCTGCCGCATGGACGAGATCATGGTCACGGACGGCCACCTGCCCGGCGCGGCCTCGCCCAAACCCCTGCCCTTCTTCCTGCATTTCACCGCCAGCGAGATTTCCGACCGCACCGGCGACGAGCCGCTGGGCTATATGGTCGAGAACCGCCAGACGCGCAAAGCCCTTTATGAAGCGGTGACGCAGCGCGGCATCGACCTCTACTGCCCGGTCACGATCACCGACAGCCGTGAAACCGCCGCGATGGCGCAGATCGACCTCGATACAGGCGAAACCCTGCGCGCCCCGCTAATTGTCTCCGCCGAAGGACGGCGCTCCACCTTACGCGACAAAGCGGGCATCCACTACATCAACTGGGCCTACAACCAGAGCGCCGTGGTCTGCACTGTGAAAATGGAGAAACCCCATAATCACGTCGCCTACGAACATTTCCTGCCCACAGGCCCATTCGCCATCCTGCCCCTGACCGACAACCGCGCCTGCATTGTCTGGTCGGAAAAGCATGCCAAGGCGAAGGTGCTGATGCAGGTGCGCCCCGAACTGTTCCACGATCACCTGATGCAGCGCTTCGGTGACTTCCTCGGTCAGGTCGAACTGGTGGGCAAGCCCTTCCTCTATCCGCTCGGCTTAGGTCTGGCGGCGGAGATGCACAAAGGGCGGCTGGCGCTGCTGGGCGACGCGGCGCACGGCATCCACCCGATCGCCGGTCAGGGGCTGAACCTCGGCCTCAAGGACGTGGCGGCGCTGGCCGAAGTGCTGATCGAGGCGGCGCGCCTCGGCGAAGATCTCGGCTCGGATCTGGTGCTTGAGCGCTACGCCAAATGGCGGCGCTTCGACAATATCTCGACCACGGCGATCATGGACGGCTTCGTGCGCCTGTTCTCCAACGACAACCCGCTGATCCGCACCGCCCGCGACGTCGGCATGGGCCTGTTCAACCGCGTCCCGGCTTTACGCAAATTCGTGATGGAGGATGCGGGCGCGGCGACGGGCGATCTGCCGAAGCTGCTGAAGGGGGAGTTGGTTTAAGGCAAGAGGTCCATCGACCCCTTGACCCCATAACCTATGCTTTTGACCCAGCCCCCTAAATTCCGGCCAGTAATTTGCAGAGTCCTCGATGAAGAGGATGACCAATGCGCAAGAGTCGCTTTACGGAACAGCAGATCATATCGATGATCAAAGAACACGACGCCGGAGTTTCGGCGGCGGATTTGTGCCGCCGGCATGGTTTGTCGGAGGCGACGTTTTACAAATACAAAGCCAAGTTC
>DATMTF010000020.1:0-4910 GCA_035565015.1 Asticcacaulis sp.
CGCAGAGCATTCCGCCATAGCCTCAGAGGCGCGGGCGATCGGGTTCGTCAGATAAAAATCGGCGATGGGCGACGTGAAGACGCGGTCCTGAACCGTCCCCTTCCCGCCCAACGTCTTGACATCGAAAGCCTTCGATATCGGCTTGACGTCGATGCGGCCAAACACCGGATGATCGGTAATCAGCTTCTCGCGCAATTGCGTCAGGCTGTCATAGGGCAAGCTTGCGCCCAGATGCGCCGACAGGGCGCGTAATATAGCCCAGTCTTCCTTGGCCTCGCCCTTCGGAAAGACCGCGCGTTCGGAAATCTGCACACGGCCTTCCAGATTGGTGTAGATGCCCGACTTTTCCGTATAGGCCGCGCCCGGCAGCACAATGTCAGCCACCGAAGCGCCCTTATCGCCGTGCGAACCGATATAGACCACGCTGGTCGCGCCCAGTTGCGCGCTGTCGAATTCATCAGCGCCCAGCAGGAACAGAAGATCGACGCCGCCGCTCAGCATAGCGCGCGCGTCCAGCGCCTCGCCGACCGGCACGAAGCCGAGATCGAGACCGGCGACCCGGCCCGCCGCCGTATGCACGATGTTGAAGCCGTTCCAGTCGTCGCGCACCACATTCAGGCTGGCGGCCAGAGCGCCGATTTCCTTAAGCACAGCCGCGCCGTCTTCGCCGGAAATCGCGCCCGTGCCGATCAGAATGGCAGGCTTTTTCGCATCCTTCAGCACATCCATGAAGGCGTGCTTCTTAATGTCTTTCAGCGCCTTGGCGCCCAGACCGACATGCGCGTAATCATAGGTCAGATCGACCGCCTCGCCGATGACGCCGACCTGCGTCTTGTTTTGCAGCCAGACCTTGCGAATGCGCGCATTGATCAGCGACGCCTCATGGCGCAGATCGGTCCCTACCAGCAGGATGGCGTCGGCCTCTTCGATCCCGGCGATGCCGGAATTGAACAGCCACGATTCCCGCGCCGCGCCCGGAATGATCGGTCCGATCGCCGCGCCGTCCTGGCGACAATCGAGATTGGTGACGCCGAGGCCATAGAACAGATCCTTGGCCGCTTTCATAGTCTCGGCGTCCGTCAGATCGCCCGCAAGGATGCCGATCTTCGCCGTCGGCGTCGCTTTCACTTTCGCAGCGACCGCTTGCAGCGCCTCGTCCCACGACACCGGCTCCAGCTTGTCCGCCTTGCGCACAAACGGCTTGTCGAGGCGGCGCCTGGCCAGACCATCGACCGCATAGCGGCTCTTGTCGGTCAGCCACTCTTCGTTGATGTCTTCCTTCAGGCGCGGCAGGGCGCGCAGCACGGCTGGACCGCGATTGTCGATGCGGATATGCGCGCCCAGCGCGTCATGCACGTCAATCGTCTCGGTCTTAGTCAGTTCCCACGGACGGTAGTTGAACGACCACGGCTTGTGCGTCAGCGCGCCGACCGGGCACAGGTCGTTGACATTGCCCGACAGCTCCGACGACACCGACTGTTCGAGATAGGAGGTGATTTCGGCGTTTTCACCGCGCGAGATCATGCCCATTTCATTCACGCCCGCCACTTCCGTAGTGAAGCGCACGCAGCGCGTACACTGGATGCAGCGCGTCATGAAGGTCTTGATCGTCGGGCCGAGGTGCTTTTCCTCGACCGCGCGCTTGTTTTCCTGATAGCGCGACCCGCCCTTGCCATAGCCCATGGCCTGGTCTTGCAGGTCGCATTCGCCGCCCTGATCGCAGATCGGACAGTCTAGCGGGTGATTGATGAGCAAAAACTCCATCACCCCTTCGCGCGCCTTCTTGACCATGGGCGTATTGGTGAAGATTTCCTGACCTTCAGCGGCAGGCAGAGCGCACGAAGCTTGCGGCTTCGGCGGTCCGGGCTTGACCTCGACCAGACACATGCGGCAGTTGCCAGCGATCGACAGACGTTCGTGATAGCAGAAACGCGGGATTTCCTCGCCCGCCAGTTCCGCCACCTGAAGAACGGTCATGCCGGGATCGAACTCGACCTCCACACCGTTGACTTTAGCCTTGGCCATCTGCCCTATACCTCAACAATTGCAAACATATCGCTGGCGTTCTTAATTCTGAAACTCAGAACCAGGAACGGTCCCCCGCGACATAGTCTTCGTAAAAACTCTGATCGCTTTTCACGAGATAGATGATCGTCTCGATGAAGGCGATGAAACAGGCCGCCAGACCGGGCAGGACAAGTATCCAGCCCACAGTGCCCATCAGCAGCATGATGATCCCGGCGTTTGTCTTGCCGAGATAGAATTTGTGGACGCCCAAAGTCCCCAGCAGAAAGGCCAGAATCGCCGCCACCCACTTGTTCTTTTCGCCCAGCGCCTGCGCGATGACATAGACGCTGGTTGCGGCATTGCCCGCCGGCTCAAAATCAACGGTTGAACCTGCCGCGACATAAACGGCGCCGCCCATCAGATCGCTCGCGTTAAAGCTATAACGCTGGCCGTCATCACCGCTGATGAGGCCTGAGGATCCGTTGAAACTGAGCACCTTGCCGCGCATAATCCCGTCCTATTCCGCCGCGACCTGGTGACCGGCGAAATTCGATTTGCGTGACCGGTAGAGCGCGATGCGCTCCTCGATCTCGCCGCGGAAGTGCCGGATCAGGCCCTGAATCGGCCAGGCCGCCGCGTCGCCGAGCGCGCAGATGGTGTGGCCTTCGACCTGGGTGGTGACTTCCAGCAGGGTGTCGATCTCCGCCGGATCGGCGTCGCCGCGCACCATGCGTTCCATCACGCGCCACATCCAGCCCGTGCCTTCGCGGCACGGCGTACACTGGCCGCAGGATTCGTGTTTGTAGAAGTAGCTGAGGCGGGCAATGGCGCGAATCAGGTCGGTGGACTTGTCCATCACGATCACCGCCGCCGTGCCGAGGCCCGACTTGAGGTTACGCAGGGTGTCGAAATCCATCGGCAGATCCTGGCACTGCTCCGCCGGAATCATCGGCACGGACGAACCGCCCGGAATGACCGCCTTCAAATTGTCCCAGCCGCCGCGGATACCGCCGCAGTGATCCTCGATCAACTGACGGAACGGGATCGACATGGCTTCTTCGACATTGCACGGCTTGTTGACGTGGCCAGAGATGCAAAACAGCTTGGTACCCGCGTTGTTCGGCGCGCCGAAAGAGGCGAACCAGGCGGCGCCGCGACGCAGAATCGTGCCGACCACCGCGATCGATTCGACGTTATTCACCGTGGTCGGGCAGCCATAAAGCCCCGCGCCCGCCGGGAAGGGCGGCTTCAGACGCGGCTGGCCCTTCTTGCCTTCCAGAGATTCCAGAAGCGCAGTTTCCTCGCCGCAAATATAAGCGCCGGCGCCATGGTGGATATAGACGTCGAAATCCCAGCCATGGATGTTGTTCTTGCCGATCAGCTTGGCCTCATAGGCCTGCTTGACGGCGGCCTCCATGCGCTCACGCTCCTGCACGTACTCGCCGCGCAGATAGATGTAGCAGGCGTGCGCCTGCATGGCGAACGAGGCGATCAGGCAGCCCTCGATCAGCAGATGCGGATCGTGGCGCATAATCTCACGGTCTTTGCAGGTACCAGGTTCGGATTCGTCGGCATTGACCACGAGGTAATGCGGGCGATCCTTGACCTCTTTCGGCATGAAGGACCATTTCAGACCGGTCGAGAAACCGGCGCCGCCGCGACCGCGCAGGCCGGAATTCTTCACATTGGTGATGATCCAGTCGCGCCCGTAGGACAGAATGTCCTTGGTGGCGTTCCACGCGCCACGCTGCTTCGCGCCCTCAAGGCCCCAGTCGTGGAAGCCGTAGAGGTTGGTGAAAATCCGGTCCTTGTCTTCGAGAATGCCGACCATGACTATGCCTTCACCTCTTCCGTTCCCGGAGCATTGGGAATCTTGATCTTCTTGGCCGCCGAGCCGTCATAAAGCTTCGGATCGGTCAGCGAGGTCACGCCGCCCTCAGGTTCCGAAGTATGGCGGCCATTGTACGGCCCCGGCTTGGGCGACTTGCCCGCTGCGAAATCGTCGATGATCTGGGCCAGGTTTTCCGGCGTCAGGTCTTCGTAATAATAGTCGTTGATCTGCGCCATCGGGGCGTTGCAGCACGCGCCCAGACACTCGACCTCCTGCCAGGTGAACTTGCCGTCCTTGGAAAGCTTGTCCTTGGGGCCGATCTTGTCCTTGCACACCTGCATCAGCGCATCGGAGCCGCGCAGCATGCACGGCGTCGTGCCGCACACCTGAATCAGCGCCGCCGAGCCGACCGGCTCCAACTGGAACATGGTGTAGAAGGTCGCGACCTCGAAGACGCGAATCTGCGGCATGGCCAGCAGTTTGGCGATCGCAGTGATCGCCGGTTCGGACACCCAGCCCTCCTGCTTCTGCACCAGCCACAGGATCGGAATCACCGCGCTCTGGCGACGGTTCTCAGGATATTTGGCAATCCACCAGTTGGCCTTTTCCAGTGTTTCCGGAGAAAAAGCGAAGCTGGCCGGTTGCTCCTTGGCGAGACGACGTAAGGACATCAGGCCTCTCTCATAAGCGAACAGGACGGGTTGCGGCTGGCTTTACACCAGTGCGCCGCAAAAGACAGGGTAAAATCGGACTTGATCACGGCTTTCATGCGGAAAACGTCGCCTCCCGCGCCATTTTACGCGCCGCATCGAGACGTTTGCCCGCGGAACGCACAAACGGAATGAAGACCGATGCGCGACGGAACAGAATCACCGAGAGCAGAATGAGCCACGTATAGGGCGAGCGGATCAGTTCCGGGTGCATGTCATAGACATAAAAGCGGTAGATCAGCATGACGATGACATAGGGGATGAAGATCGCGCCCAGACGCAGAAACTCATCTTTGAGAAAGCCCACGCTGCCGCCCGGATGAAACGGCCAGGCGTTGCGGCTGAAATACCAGCGACCGAGG
>DATMTF010000021.1:0-3656 GCA_035565015.1 Asticcacaulis sp.
AATTCGCTGGGCGTCATCCTGCCGCGCGAGCTTCTGATCAAGCTGGGACTGGACAAGGGCGACAGCCTGTTTATCTCGGAAACGCCCGACGGCTTCGCCGCCTCGCCCTACGATCCGGCCTTCGCCGCGCAGATGGAGACGGCCCGCAATCTGATGAAATCGCGCCGCAATGCTCTGCGTGAACTGGGCAAGACGGAATAGCCATGCCGCTGGTTCTGATCAAAGACGGCGTCATCGAGGCCGTGCAGGCGCATCTGGCGGCGGCGCATGGCGGTCGCAGCGGCCTGCGCGAGAAATCCATGCTGCGGCTGCTCTATGCGCGCGCCCAGATGTTGAGCGAAAGCGCCTCGACCGACGTGGCGGCGCTGGCGGCTTGCTACGGCTATGGTCTGGCCCATGATCACCTGTTTCACAGTCACAATTCCGGCGCAGCCCTGATCGTGATCGAGCTGTTCCTGACCCTGAACGGCTTTCGCCTCAAGGCCGACGACATGGCCTGCTCCCTCGGCCTGAGCGTCGCAGGCCAGGGCGAGTTGGGCGCCGAAGCCTTTGCGGACTGGATCCGCAGCCATATTGTCGAAATTGCGCGCAATGCCGCCTGAGCAGGTAACGTCGCAGACGCAACAGAGCCCTTCGAGAACTCATTATCAGAGCATCGGATTCTGCGTCACGACATCGTTTGCGCAATTCCCCCGCCCTGCTGAAATCGCCTCAATAGAAACAGTTGGCAAAAACGACGTTCCGGGATAGCGTCTTCCCGAATAACAGGGGGTTATTATGCCATTCAGTTTCGGGGCGGTCTGGAGCCGCTTTTTCAAACTCATCGCCGAAAATTTTGTCGTCTTTCTGATTCTGACCGCGCTGCTTATCGCGCTGCCGCAGATCATCTGGCAATACGGCATGTATTCGGCCTTCAATATCACCAGCATGAACTGGACACGGCACGTCGCCGGTATGACGCCGATGGCGATCGGCGGCGGGATCGGCGGATGGCTGATCATCTGGCTGTGCAGCCTGACCTATATGTGCGCCGTCACCGAAGTCGCCATTGTGCGCGCGGTCGGCAAGCCGGTGCAGATGGGGGAGATTCTCAGCCATGCCGTCGGCAATATGATTCCCGCCTTTATTATCTTCGTCATTACCGGCATTCTGTTCATGCTGGGCTTCGTTGTGTTCATTGTACCGGGCATCATGTTCGGCCTGGCCGCCTGCGTGTCGGTCCCGGCCTATGTCGGCGAAAAGGGCCTTGGCCTGTGGGGCGCCGTGCAGCGCTCCTTCAGCCTGACCAAGGGCCACCGCTGGACCCTGTTCCTGATCTTCCTCGTCGCCATTATTGCGACCTGGATCGTTCAGGGCATTGTCGAGGCGCCCTTCATCCCGTCCATGATGCAGGACGCCATGCGCGGCGTGCAACCCAGTTTCGGTCTGCCGGGCATTCTGCTGCTCAGCCTGTTCAGCGCCCTTATGGGCATGCTGTGGTACGTCTTCTTCGCGTCGATCTACGTCACCTTGCGCGAAAGCAAGGACAAGCTGTCGCCGGAACAGACCGCCAGCGTCTTCTAGGCAGCGTCTTTTAATCCAGGTCCAGCGCGTAGGTCGGGATCAGCTTCACCGAGGCGACATCCGCGACCTGCGCGCCCTCCGTCGGCGCCGGACGATAGGCGTCGTCAATATAGACAGGCGCATCAGCACGCAACGGCAGCACGTTCAGTATAAACGGTCCTGCACCCAACCGCTTCAGACCCACGCGCCAATCCGGACCGTACCAGAACTGATCATCGACCATGTTCGGCCCGTCGAACAATCGCGCCACATCACCGCGATAACGGATGTCGAGCGTCATATCGGCGACGCCCGACAAGGCATCATGATCAATATTGATTTTCCATGCCGCCGCCTGGCCGTAGGTTTCCGGATAAGGCTGCAAGGCCGCCTTAGCCTTGCCGCCGATCACAAGCGGCGGGACGCTTCCAGCGTCACGGATCTTCTCGATCCGCGCCTGCGGCGACACGGCGACGGCCTGCGCGCGGAAGGTCTGGAACAGCCCCGTCGTCTTGACCATGGCCAGCGGCAGGCTGGCCTTCGGCGTGGCTATCGGCGGCCAGACGCCCAGCGAAAACTGCGGATTTTCCGAGCGCAGACGCAAATGTTCGCCATCGCCATAAACGAGAGCGTCGCTGATGATCAGGCTCTTTTGCCCCTGATAGTCAAGAATGTTCAACGCCTGCGCATCCTTTGACGACAGGACGAGAATCTCGACCTTCCCGGCGCGGATGGCGACGCCGCGACCCGGCGCGACATCGCGCACGACGACATGCCCCTCAGCCCTGCTCTTGCGCCCGGATAAGGCGGTTACATCCCGATCAAACGCAAACTCCGGCGCAATTCCATCCTGCGCTTCAAAGACATAGAGAATCGTCTTGCCATTCTGGATGCGCGTAACCGGCTGGGCGCTGGCCCATAAGAGCTTCACGCCGTCCAGATCGAAATTGAACGGCCACGCAAAGGCGGCGCCGTCGGCGATGCTGACCGGCTGCGACGGAAAGGTCAGCGGGCCGGACGGCAGATCGACGCGAAACTGAACATCCGTCTGTGCGGCCATCACATACTGCCGGACATGATTGCTCAGAAAGACGAAGCCGGAGTCGCCCAGACTACGCACGGACCAGCGCGGCGCTGTAAGATCGTCGCGCCCTTTCGGCTCGACCTGCGGTCGATGCGCCGTCATGGGCGCCAGACGATCGCCAAACGCATTCAGAAATTCATGCCATGGCCGGATCAGGTTCAAAACGGGATTGGGTTGACCATACTGCCCGTAAGGCGCCTGAAAATCGTAATTGATGACAGGCAGGCCGTTATAGCCGCCATTCAGATCGCTTTCTTCAAGCCAGGTGTCGCCTTGCGGATTCCGCCCGCCATGAAACATATAGTAGCCGTAGAGATTGACGCCGGAACCCAGCTCGACCGGCAGCATGGCGGCGATGTCCTGCGGCTGAACGACAGGACGGCGGCGATACATGACCGGCAACCCTCCTGCGAACTCCGCGCCGAGAAATGGCGTGTCATCCATATCCTCGGTCGCCGTCCCACGCGCCTTTGCAGGCGTCTGCGCCCCGGCATTGCCTTTGATGCGGCCATCGAAACGAAAACTGTACACCTCGTTCGGCGGCATCATTTTTGTACCTGCCGCCCACGGCTCGTCCGGATAGCCGCCCTGCACGGGCAAGACCTCGCCCTTCGGATAGACCGTCCCGTCCCAACCGGTCACCGTATAGAGCGGAACATCAAAGCCCAGCTCGCGCGCCATCTGTTTCAACGCGGCGATATGCTCGGCGCCCCTGCCCGGTCCGGTGAGATTATATTCGTTCTCAAGCTGCACGCCGATGACCGGCCCGCCGTCCTTATACATCTCGCCGCGCGTCTGCTGCGCCAGATGCGACCAGTAATCGCGCACATAGGCCAGATACTGCGGGTCGTTGCAGCGCGTCGGAACCTGCGCGACCACCCAGTCGGGAATGCCGCCATAGCGCACCTCGGCATGGTCCCACGGCCCCAGCCGCAACACGACATAAAGACCGTTTTTCTTCGCCAGATCGAGAAAGCGCCGAATGTCGCGGTCGCCGCTGAAATTATACCGACCGGGCTTTTCCTCGTGA
>DATMTF010000022.1:0-8775 GCA_035565015.1 Asticcacaulis sp.
AGCACAAGCTAAAAGAGAGTCGCGGAAAAGTACATTGCATTTCAGCGCTTACTTATCCCCTCCCCTCGCCACGGGCTTATCCTGTCCCGATGGAGTCTATCGAGACAGGCCGGGAGGAACTGACGCCGCTGGAAGCGCGGCGGGCGCGGTTGCGCGCGCTGGCCGACAAGTTGCTGGACACGCTTGAGGGCCTCGACGCGCCGGAGACGCATCTCGAAGCCGACCGCGCCGCCAAGGCCTATATCTCGGCGGACCGCATGTTCACCCTGTTGTTTCAGGACGCCGGACGGCGGACGCTGGGCGGCGGGATCAAATATGCGCCCGACTATGCGCCGGGCGCGGCGGACAGAGTCTCGACGCCCCGATCGGCTGTGCGCGAGGAAGTAAGAAACCCCTCCACCGCTTCGCGGTCCCCCTCCCCACTTGGTGGGGAGGAGAGTTTGGCGCCCTCTGCCCTCCCCGTCGATGAACCCGAAGCGGATGAGATCGACGAGGACGACGAATATGAGGGGCTGGACGAGCTGCTGCCGCTCGACGACATCATGCGCGAGGTCGAGGCGAAGACCGGCGAAAAACTGTTCGAGACCGAGGGCCTGACCTGGCGCAGCCTGATGACCCAGCTCGAAGCGGGTCAATTCCCGCCGTGACAAAGTAAGAAACCCCACCACCATCGCTTCGCGATGGTCCCCCTCCCCAAACGCTTCGCGTTCAGGGAGGTATAAGGCTTTCTTATACCTCCCCGGCTACGCCGGGGAGGGGGACCGAACCGCCAAAGGCGGTTTGGTGGTGGGGTATCTTCCTGTCTTTCTGACTTTCTTACATGCCGCGCCTCGACCCGCATCCGGCCCTTACGCCGGATATGCGAGACTGCGCGCCATGCCGAACCCTGCCGACACAGCCGTCAATGCGGAACGCAAGGACGAAGACGCCGATCCCTTCCCACCGGAAGGGACCGACGAAAGAACCGTGCGCCCCGAAGACGACCGCCCTTTAACCGAGGACGAAGCCGTCAAGGCGACGCATAAGGCGCTTAAAACCCCTACTTAAGATACTTGTCGAACCAGGCCAGCTCGCGGTCGGCTATGTCCTTGCGGTCATGGCCGTCATAGATGCCGTGGCCCTGATCCGCATAGATGACCAGCGAGGTCGGCACGTTCATCGCCTTCAAGCCCCGGAAGAATTCCAGCGACTGCGCCGCCGGGCACTCCACGTCCAGCTCGCCGACATAGATGAAGGTCGGGGTCTGGGCGTTCTTGATGTAGCGGATCGGCGACAGCTTGTCGTAGATCGCCGGGTCGTCATAGAAGGACGCGCCAAAGAACGGGATCATCCAGGTGTTGATGCCGTTCTCGCCGTAATAGCTCGACCAGTTGGCGATGCCCGCCCCCGCGACCGCCGCCTTGAAACGGTGGCTCTGCGTCACGGTCCACATGGTCATCAGCCCGCCATAGGAATGGCCCATAATGCCGAGGCGGTTATCGTCCACCGGCGCCTGCTTTTCGATGGCGTCGATCCCGGCCAGAATGTCGCGCAGGTCGCCGCCGCCAAAGTCGCGCTTATTGGAAAGGACAAACGCCTCGCCCTGACCGTAGGAGCCGCGCGGATTGGGCTCGAAGACATAATATCCGGCCTTCAGCAGGTCGGCCACCGTGCCTTCGGTCGCGAAACCGGACGTATAGGCCGCCGACGGCCCGCCATGCACGATGGTCACCATCGGGTACTTTTTACCCGGCTCGATATTGGCCGGCGCCATCAGCCAGCCCTGCACCGAAAAGCCCTCATTGCTCCAGGTGATGCTCTTGGCGGTATAGGCGGGCTTCATGGCGTCATTGTCATGGGTCAGCACCTGCATCGACCCGACCAGACCGGCCTCGATATGCGGCGCGACGCTGAAGGACGACACCACCGCGGCCGCGGTCTTGCCCGCCGCGTCGAAATCCATGCCGCGCGCGCTGACCTCGGCGTGCGAGATGACGTTGTAGGTCTTCTTCGCCGGATCGAGCCGCGCCACGCCGGTCTCACCGCCGGTGATGATCGTCGCCAGCGGACCGGACTGGGTCAGGGTCAGGCTGGTGAAGGTGACCTTGGCGTCCGGCGTCACATCCACCGGCGTCCCGCCGTCGAACGGGACAGAATAGACATCGCCGCCGACCGAGCCGAAGTCGCTCATCAGGCCGCCGATGACATAGACCGTCTTGCCGTCGGCGCTGATGCGCGGATAGTTCATCTGCATGTCCGGCGCGGCGATGACGCGCATCGAACCATCGAGGCCAAGGCTGACCAGCCTGGCGACCCACCAGTTGGCGTCGCCGTCGCCCTTGGACGAGGTGGCGACAAAGCCCTTGGAGTCCGGCGTCCAGTCGTACTCATAGACCCAGGAATCGTCCGGGGTCACCAGTTTGAGGTCGCCGCCGCTGACCGGGACCACGCCGATGCGCTGCTCGTCAATGACCTGGGCGACGTCGATCTCGCCGACCTGACGCGCCCCGGCCTGGGTGGCGCCGACCTGCTTGTGCGGATTGACCACGGCCAGAACGGCGATGCTCTGACCGTCGGGCGAGAAGCTGGGGTGCGCCATCAGGCCCTTGATCGTGGTCAGGGCCGTCGCCTTGCCGCCGGTGATGGCGTAAAGCGTCACCGTCCCGGCCTTGGCGTCCGAGGCGATCACCGCCAGGGTCTTGCCGTCCGGCGACCAGGCCGTGTCGGTATAGCGGCAGGCATCGCACGGATCGACGGTGGCGCTGACCGCGCCCTTGAGGTTGCGCAGGGTGACGACGCCGTGCGGTTTCTTGTCGCCGCCGGTCACGCTCTCGACCGTGGCGATCTTATCGCCCGCCGGACTGAGCGACAGGGCGCCATAGGCGTGAACGGAGGCAGCTGGCGCGGCCTGCATCAGGGCGGCGGCGGCAAGGGCGGCGACAAACATGCGGTCTCTCGTAATAACATAACGAAGCCGCGACTGTTGCGCAGGTTTGAAACGGTTTCAAGCGAAAGCTTTTGACAACCGACCTGATGTCGCGCCGCCACAGGCGACCGCGAAAATAATCCACAGGGCCGCGAACGGCCTTATCATCATGGAAGCGTGATTGACGGCGCCGGTTAACCATGCCCCTCCTTGTTGCAACACAGGGGGCGCCGCAATAAGGGGGGGCGCCGCAATAAAGGGGGCTTTGTTCATGGATCTGTTCCGAAACCGCGATCGACGTCTGGCGACGCGCGCCGCCGGCATGTGCCGCAATCTGTGCGAAGACGTGAAGGCCGAAGACCTTAACGCCCTGGCGCGCGCCGACTCCATTCTCGACGTCAAGACGCGCGTCAAACTCGACTTCGGCAACACATTACGCGTCCAGCGTCCCGCAGCCGCCAAACGCGAAAGCGCCTGAGCATGAAGATCAAGGAGGCCGCCTTCCTCAGCCTGGCCAGCCGCTGCGGCTTCGGACGCTTCGAGCCGCACGCCAATGCGCCCAGCGCCTATAATTTCTATACCGGCGAGTACCGCTGCATCCTGTTCCTCGACATCCACAACGGCCATGTCCGCTCCGGCCAGTTGTTCGTCGGCTTCGACCTCAGCGTCAACGAACACCAGGTCAATGTCTGGAACCGCAACAACCGCTTCGTCAAAGCCTACCAGTCGCCGCAGGGCCTGCTGGCGGTCGAGCTGGACCTCCTGTCCGGCGTCGCCAATGAGGACGGACTGAGGGAGGTCTTTACGTTGTGGTCGATCCAGTTGTCGCGGCTTGGGGAGGTTTTCGGTTAAGACGCTTTCGTAAAAAGCGGCTCCCGTCGGGGTCTGATATGTAGGGGGAGCCGAAGCTCCCCCCTATCGTCTAACGGTTGTTCTGATTGTCATCGACGTGCCAGTTCCCGCGCGAGTCGCGATAGCCGTAGGTCACGTCGCCGGTGTGCCACTGACCGCGATCATCCTGCCAGCCATAGGCGCGCGGCTGGCCGACATACCAGCGGCCCTGATCGTCGCGGAAGCCTTCGGTGGTCTGATTATACCGGTTATCATTGCTGTAGCCATTATTGTTATAACCGTTGTCGCCATAGCGGTTATCATTATAGCGGTCGCCGTTGTCATAGCGGTTCTGGTTATTGTCGTAATAGCCGCCGCTGTTGCTGTCCGAATAACCGGAGGGCGGCGAGGTATAGACGCGGTCGTAATAGTCGCCGGTGGTCGGGCGCTGCTTGAAATACAGCACGTCATAGCCGTCCGGCGCCGCCGGCGGCGTGTAATAGCGGCCATTATAGGCGTAGTACGCGCCATTATAGCATTTGACCGAGGACTTGCCGATCTGCGAACCGACCACGCCCCCCGCCACCGCGCCGCCAACCGCGCCGAGGCCGCGTTCGTTCTTGGATATCTGCGAGCCCGCCAGACCGCCGACAATGGCGCCGATAATGGCGCCGTTCTTCTGCGCGTCCGACTTACGGGCATAGCAATAGCCGTCATAGGCCTGGGTCGAATATTGCGCGTGGGCCGCCAGAGGCGCGCCAAGCGAAAGGGCCGCAGCCGCCGCGGCGAGAATGAGTTTCGAGGACATGAGCGTCTCCTTTTCAGGCGCTTTACGCGCTGACCAGCATCAGATGGGCATGCGCGTATAAATTAGCAATGCGAAGGTATCATGCTGCACAGGACATGAACCCGTCATGAATGCAATGAGGCGTGATTGCGGCGGTACATCTTGTCGCAGGCCAGGCGGCGCGATATGTCCGGCGGGTCACGCTATAAACATAAGGCCCCTACGCCATGCCCAAAACCTCACGCAGAAACCTGCTGACCGGCCTGCTGGCCGGAACCGCCGCCGCGCCGCTGGCGCTGAACGCGCGCGCTGAGGCGTCTGAGCCCGCCTGCGCCGCGCCGCCGTCATGGGGGCGAGGCGTAGAGGGCCAGCGCAAGGCCGATCTGGGGGATGGAACCTATCTCAACCCCATCATTCCGGGCGACCATCCCGATCCGACCATCCTCAAGGACGGATCGGACTATTACATGACCTTCTCATCCTTCTTTTCCTATCCTGGGGTGGTGATCTGGCATTCGACCGATCTGGTCAACTGGGCCCCGGTGGGCCCGGCCCTGCGCAAGCCGCTGGGCACGATCTGGGCCGTCGATCTGTGCAAGCACAACGGGCGTTATTTCGTCTATATCCCCGCCGCGCCGAATGGCGACGACTGGTCGATCTACGTCGTCTGGGCTGACGATATTCGCGGCCCGTGGAGCGAGCCGATTGACATGGGGATCAAGGGCTGCATCGACCCCGGCCATGTGGTCGGCGAGGATGGCAGGCGCTACCTGTTCGTCAACGGCATCCGCAAGGTGCGCATCACCGATGACGGCCTGCACGCCGATGGCGAAGTGGAGCCAGCCTATGCGCCGTGGCGTTATCCTAACGACTGGGTGGTCGAGGCCTTTTCGCCGGAAGGGCCGAAGCTGCTGCGGCACGGCGGCTATTTCTACCTGATCACGGCGGTGGGCGGCACGTCCGGCCCGCCGACCGGTCACATGGTGATCGCGGCGCGCTCCAGATCGGTGCAGGGGCCGTGGGAGGATTGCCCGCACAATCCGCTGGTGCGCACCGTCTCGGCCAAGGAGCCGTGGTGGTCGCGCGGTCACGCCTCTGTGGCCGAGGGGCCAGGGGGCGACTGGTGGATGGTCTATCACGGCTATGAAAACGGCTTCCGCACCCTGGGGCGTCAACCCCTGCTGGCTCCCGTCGAATGGACGAACGACGGCTGGTTCCGCGTGTTGGGCGGCGACCTGTCGAAGCCGATAAAGAAACCAAAAGGCGGAAAAACCGGACCCGCCGGTTACGCCCTGTCCGACGATTTTTCCGCCAACCGCTTCGGCATGCCATGGAGTTTCCACGAACCGGCGGCGGACGAAATGACGCGCGCATCCTATGGCGACAAGGCCTTGACCATCGCCGGAAGCGGAACCTCGCCGAAGGACTCATCGCCCCTGACCTGCCCGGTCGGCGACCGCGCCTACGAGGCCGAGGTGACGCTGGAACTGTCCGGCGACGTCGAGGCGGGGCTGTTGATGTTCTATAATCACAAGGCCTTTGTTGGGGTCGGCTTTACGCCGGACATGATCAAGACCTATGAGTTCTCCGAGGAAATGACCTGGATGCGCGCGCAGGCGAAGACCTCTTCCGTGCGCGTGCGCGTGACCAACGACCACAATGTCATCACCTATCATTACTCGCATGATGGCGGAAAAACCTGGACGCTGCACGGCCTGCGCATGGAGGTCTCCGGCATGCACCACAATGTCTTCGGCGGCTTCATCAGCCTGAAGATCGGCGTCTACTGCGCGGGCTCAGGCAGCGCCACTTTGCGCGACTTCACCTACCGGGCGATATCGGGAGCGGCGTAGCGTCCCGCGCAAGGGGCGATGGTCCGAAACTTTTATGGACAGTCCTGCCGTCCGGGCCGATAGGGAGTCTATGCCGAAGCCATATGAGCGCGCCCTCACCCAGGCCGAAATCGCCGCCATGCCGGCCGTCCTGCCCACGCGGGCGGCGCGGCTGGTTGACGCCGAGCATTGGGCGTCAAAGCTGGCCCGGCTGATCGGGCGCGGCCCGCAGATCGTGGTTCGGGGCGAGCGTATCTTCTGGCCTGGCGCCCCGGACGATATGAGCCGCGATTCTGCGCTTATGGCCTTGCTGGCGCATGAGCTGACGCATATCTGGCAATATGCTGACGGCATGACCTTGCTGCGTTACCTGTGGCGCGAAAGGGGCGTTTACGCTTACCGGCTGGATGGCCGCTCCTTCCCCGCCTATGGCTACGAACAGCAGGCGGCGATTATCGAGGACTGGGTGCGGCTGTCGCATGGCTTACCTCCGCGCTGGCAGGTTCAATCGAACAGGGTCGCCAGTCCGGCCAGCTCCAGATCGGGCGCGCGGGTGCGAAAGACCGGAACATTGCGCACATAGGCGCTGCGCGGCCCCTTATCGAGAAAGCGCTCAAGGAACAGGTCGGCGTCGAACAGGTCGTCCATCAGATCCAGCATGGCCCCGCTCAGATAGACGCCGCCGGCGCCAAGGATCAGGGTCACGTCCGAAGCCAGATCGGCCAGCCACAGGGTCATCAGGGCGATGGCCTCGCGCGCAGCGGAATCGCCGCCGCGCGCCTGGGTGATGATCTCAGGCGCGCTGAGATCCGGCGAAGACGCGCCGCTCAGCACATGCAGGGCGTAATGGATATTAGCCAGTCCGGCCATGGAGATGCACGATTCGCGCATGGCGTAGCCGTCGCGGGCGCGGATCGCCTCAAGAAGGCGCCATTCCTGTTCGTTGCGCACCGGCATGTCAGCGTGACCGCCCTCGCCGTGCAGCGCGATCCAGCCGCCCAGCCCGTCGCCGACCAGCGCCGCCATGCCAAGACCGTAGTGCGGCCCCAACACCGCCAGGGCGTGTTCGGCATGGCGGTCGCCGCCATGAATCTGCTGACGCGCCTCGCCGCGCAGGCGTGGCGCCGCCAGGGCGCGGGCGACAAAATTATTGACGAAGCTGATCTGCCGCACGCCAGTCAGTTCGCGCATGATCTGGCGGTCGAGCGGAAACCCGACGCCGACCAGATGCAGGCCGTCCGGCTGTTCCCAACCGCGCGTGGCCAGGGCGACGCCGCTCAGCGCCGGTCGTTCATGCGCGTCGAGAAACAGGTTGAGCGCGTCGCGAAACGCCTCGAAATCCGCCGCCCGCGCCCGGCCCGTGCCGCAAATGGTCTGACCGGGCTCCGCCAGCGCAAAGACGATCTGCGGCGCCAGCGACAGGTCGCACAGTAAGACCTTGCTCATAAACGCTACTCCCATATTGCGGCGTCTTATCCGACCGCTTGCCTTCACGGTGCGCCCATTGTCATAATAAATTGCAAACCGAACAGGAAACCGCTGGATATGGACAATTCACCCGCGCTCTGGGATCTGCCCGCCTTGCGCCGCGACGGCGGCAAGTACGATCGCGGCCATTGCGTCGTACTGGGCGGACCGGCGGCGCAGACCGGCGCGGCGCGCATGACGGCGCGGGCAGCCTTACGCATCGGCGCTGGTTTGGTGAGCGTCGCCTGCGATCCGGGCAGCCTGATCGTCTACGCCACCGCCCTGCAGGCGGTGATGACAAAGGTGGTGAGGGACGCCGACGCTTTCGCCGAATTGATTGCGGATCGGCGGATAACAGCGCTTGTGCTGGGACCGGCGGCGGGCGTCACGGACCGCACGAAAGCCATGGTTCAGGCGGCGCTGGCGACCGAACGACCCTGCGTTCTCGACGCCGACGCTATGACGGTGTTTCAGGACGCACCGCAGAACCTGTTCGACGCCATAAGAGGCCCGGTCCTCATGACGCCGCACGCAGGCGAGTTCGCGCGCCTGTTCGGGAGCGTAAGCGCGCGCAAGGCGGACGCCCTGCGCGCGGCTAAGGCTTCCGGCGCGGTCATGCTGCTCAAAGGCGCCGATACGGTCATCGCCGCCCCGGATGGGCGCATCGTCGTCAACCGCGACGCGCCGCCGACGCTGGCGACCGCCGGCTCAGGCGACGTGCTGGCCGGGTTCGCGGGCGGGCTGATGGCGCAGGGCATGGCGCCTTTCGAGGCCGCCTGCGCCGCCGCCTTCATCCACGCCGAAGCCGCGCGCCTGTTCGGCCCCGGCCTGATCGCCGAAGACCTGAGCGAACAGGTTCCGACGGTCCTGCGCAGCCTTAGGGCGCCGATCTGATGAAACCAGATCGGCGCCCTAAGGCTTTGCTTTGTCGCTCTTTCTTATCCAAAAAGTGG